>CAZJAE010000007.1:5330-16765 GCA_964544205.1 uncultured archaeon | reverse complement strand
GCGAGGTGGACTACGCAGTCGATTCCTTCCATTGCGTTCAGTAGTCCGAGTTTGTCGAGTATGTCGTGGCCTTTGCTTCGGTCAAACTCGGTGACTGTGTGTTTTCTTTTTTTGAGTTCTTCGCACAGCGCTCTTCCCACAAGTCCTTTTGCTCCGGTAACGAGGATTTTCATTTTTATCACTAGTATTATTGTTCAGACAAATATAAAAAGCATGAAATCCGGCTGGATTAGCGCGGCAATTACGCCTATTAGTATGAATGGTCCAAATGGGGGGAGTTTTCTAAGCACGTATATGCTCTTTATGCCTGCTTTTTTCAGCAGGTGTTTTTCTTTTTCGCCGATTAGTATGTTTCCTTTCAGTATTTTCTCAACGCTTTTTGGATTTCTTCCTTCTGCTATTACTTCGTCTTCTTCAAGTTTGGAGATTGTTATTTTTTCTTCAAAGAAGTGTTTTTTTATCCCGTCTTGAAGCGCGATGAAAAGGAGTCCAAACATTAACGGGGTGAGCATTATTACTATGCTTGGTATTCCGATGAGCTCCATTTGGGCTAGCATTGCAAAGTAAACTATTATTATCGCTCCGAATATTACTGCTTTTGTTATTCCTTTTTTGTTTTCTTCAACGCTTATTCCTATTCTGTTGTATTTTATTGCGTAAAATACTGCGTAGAATATCATTGCGCTTACCGCGCTGAAGAACAGCGCTGTGAATAGGAATACGGGTTCGTTTATTGGGTTTAGGAGCGCGATTGCAGTGAATAGTTTTACGTCTCCTCCGCCGATTTTTCCGAATTTGTATGCAATAAACATTGCTGCAAAAATTATTGCTCCTATTCCCACATTCATCCATTGTTGTTGGGCTATTGAGAGGATGAGTCCGATTATTATCATTGGGTATGTTATCCAGTCGAATATGTATCCTGTTTTGGCGTCCGTGTATGCTCCTGTCGCGCTTCCGATTAAAAGCGCGGCTTGTTGTATTAGTTGCAGCATGCATTAGGTATGTTCTTAGTGACTTAAATTCTTTCGCTTTGTTGTCTGTTAAAAAAAGATTTGGGGGCGCTTGCCCCCTGTTTTGTTTTTTTTATATCATTTCTCCGATTTGGGCGCCCTGTTCGTCAATTATTACTGCTGTCGTGTCTGGTTCGCCTGTTGTTGCGTCTATCATGTCTCCCGGGCTTGTTTCTTCGCTTATTGTTCCGTCTCCCGCGCTTTGAGCCACTTCGTCCGGCGTCATCGGCGTTGTGTTATTTTGCTCAACCGGCGGGCTTTGCGTGCATCCGAGCATTAGGAGTGCCAGGAGCGTTATTCCTATTATTGCCGCGGCTTTTACGTGTGCGGTTTTCAAGGGAAGTCACCTCTTGGCGTGTTTGGAGGCATTCCTCTTGGGCCCATCGGGTTCATCGGACCGATTCTTTCGTTTATTCTTTGTGCGAAGTTTGTGTCGTGTATCATTTCTCTGATTCTTTCGCCAAGGCCTCTGTTTGTTTTGTTTTGGTCGCGCAGTTGGTTCATCCATTGGTTCAGCATTTGTCCTCTATTTGCGTTTCTATCCATCATTCTTTTTTCTATGTTTTGGACTGCCTTTCCAAAGATTGACTGTTCTTTGACGTTTCTTCTTAGTCCAAGTTCTCTGACTTTCGCGCTTGCTTCTTGTTTTTGTTCAGGAGTCAGCGCGTTGTATTCTTCGCGTATTCTTTCCTGTGCGTCTCTTATCATTTGTCTTCCTTGTTCTATCTGCAACGCAATCTCGTTTGCATCCAGGCTGTTGATTGCTTCAAGCACTTCTCTTATTCTTTCCGAGTTGTACTTGTCTACAGCTATTTTTATGTCGTTGTTCATTTTTCGCAGTTCGTTTTTATCAAGTTCCTGGATTTTTTCGTGTATTTGCGCGATGTCGTTTGCGTCAAGGAATGTTCTTGTCTGTTCCCTGAATTGTTGTGTTAAGTCCAGTCCTTCTTTTTTGATTTCTACAAACTGCTGTGCTTGCATGTTTATATCCGTCCCTTCCGCAGCTGTTTTTACTTCGTTTAGGAGCGCTTCAAGCGCGGTGAGTGTTGTGTTTGCGTTTTCTATGTTTGCGTCAGGGTGGTTTGTTGTTATTACATTTATTACTTCTGTTCCCACAAGTATGTTTCTTGTAAGGTTCTTCTCCAGCTGTGTCAGCCTTATCTGGGCTCCCAGCGGGTTGTGCATTGCGCGTAGTTCCATCATAGTGTTTTGGTCAATCATTCCGTTTCCGTATCCATGCATAGGGCCAGGTCCTTGCGCCATTGCGCTTGGAGCGATTGCTATTGCTATGATTAGAACTATTAGTCCTGCGATTATCTTGTTTGCATTCATAATAATTCCTCCATATGAGCCGTCTATTGCCGGCTCTTCTGGGATTATTGGCGCCGGAACAGGATTTATATATTGCCCAAAATTTGGCGGAACAAGCCGGAACAACCTCGTTTAGGGCATTGTTTAGTCCAGTTTGTTGTTTTGGGGTTTATTCTTTTAGTCTTACTATTTTTGTCATTCCTTTTTCTTCTTTTTCAATAATATCTTTTCTCTCAAGGGCGGAAAGGTTTCTTGAAAGGGATGCTTTTGGCAGGTTTAGCGTTGTTTCTATTTCTTTTTGTGTTGCGCTTTGTCCTTTTTTGCGCAGGTATTCAATTATGCTTTTTTGCCTTTCCGTGAGCGCGTCTTCATGAATTGCGCTTTTTAGCTTTTGCGGGGTTTCTTTGTTTTTTGGGTTTGTTCTTCCGTGCGCAATAACAATTATTCCTGCGAGGATTATTATTGCGACAGCCATTAGCACATAATTTGGCGGTTCTGTTGCGTTGTTTGTTTTGTATTCTATGCTTATTTGGGGCTGATTTTTTTCTCCAAGGACTATTACTGCAAGTCTGTTGTCTTTTGTAGTTATTCGGTATTCTCCGCTCGTTTTTATGCTTGTTGTTTGAGTGTTCTGCGGGAGAATTATCTCAAATATGTATGCGGTGAAGTTCCCGTCAGGGTTTATTTGTATTTTCCAAGTGCCTTTTTCCATTGATGTGAATTCGCTTGTCGTCGTGTTTTCAAGCACGGGGTGGTTTGTTGTTCCGCTTATTTGCGCGCTGCCGTCAGGGTTGATGTCTATTATAGTGTCTGCGTAGTATTCTTCAGCGTGAACGCTTAGCGCAGTTAGTATTAGCAGTATTGTTATGAAAATTATTTTTTTCATTATTAATTAGGGTGTTATTGGTTTTTTATTCATTTCAATCTGAACTTTTTCGCCATTTTTTTGCCCTGCATTTGTCGCATAACGTCTGCGAGTCCTTTTTCGCCGAAGTTCTTCATTGCTTTTTCGCTTTGTATGTTTTTGAATTTTTTAAACATTTTTTTCATTTGCTTGTATTGTTTTATCAGTTCTCGCACGTCTTCTACACTTACTCCCGCGCCTTTTGCTATTCTTTCTATTCTGTGTCTGTTCAGGACTTCAGGGTCTAATCGTTCTTGTTCTGTCATTGAGTCTATTATTATTTTGAATGAGTCAAGCTTGTCTTGTCCTTGTTCTAGGATTTCTTTTGGCATTTTTACGCTTAGTCCTATCATTTCAGCTACTTTGTTTAGCGGACCCATTTTTTTTGTTGCTTTGAGTTGTTCGTAGAACATTCTTAGGTTGAAGTTTCCTTTTAGCATTTCTTCAGGGTTTAAATTTTCAAGCTCGGCTTCTTTTGCTTTTTCAAGCAGTCCTTCCAGGTCTCCATATCCCATTATTCTTGATAAGTATCTGTTTGCATCGAATGCTTCAAAGTCGTTGATTTTTTCTCCAGTTGATATGAAGTATACGCTTGCGCCTGTTTCGTTGCATGCTACTAGCGCGCCCCCTCCTTTGCTTGACCCGTCCATTCTTGTGATTATTACTCCGTTTATGCCTACTGCTTTGTGGAATGCCTGTGCTTGTTTTTTTGCAAGGTTTCCGATATCGGCTCCGATTACGAGCCATTTTTCTTCTCCTGTGAATGCGTCGTCTATTGTTTTTATTTCTTTTACTAGTTCGTCGTCAAGCGCGCTTCTTCCTGCGGAGTCGCATATTATTATGTCGTTGTTTTTGAGTACTTTGAGCCCTTCTTTTACTACTTTTGAAGCATTTGTTTCTCCTTTGATTCCGTAGAATTCAGCTCCTGCGAGTTTTGCGTTTGTTTCGAGTTGTTCGTATGCCGCAGGTCTAAACGTGTCCGCGCATATTACTCCCACTTTTTTTCCTCTTTTTTTGTAGTATGAAGCGAGTTTTCCGGCGGCTGTTGTTTTTCCCGCTCCGAATAATCCGCACAGCATTATTTTTTTGGGCTCGCTTGGCGTTTTTTTCCCGCCGAGTATTTCAATTAGCGCGTCGTAAGTGACTTTTGTCACGTGTTCTCTTCTTGATAGTTGTCCTTTTAGTTCTCCAAAAGCGTTTTCTTCTATTTTTTTGGATATTGCGAACACTGTTGTAGTGTCTACGTTCGCGGCTATGAGGGCTCTTTGTATTTCTTTAACCGCTTCTTTCACGGTTTCTTTGTCGACTGTTGCAGCGCCTTGGATTTTGTCCATTGCTTTTCGCAGAGTGTCTCCTAAGCCCATTCAATCACTATGGAAATTGTGATGCATAGCATTTTAAAGGTTTAAACACTAATAAATTTAGGTGGTTGGTTTGGACCTTTTGTTAATCATACTTGGAATAATTGGATTGATTGTAGTTGTGGGCATAGTTGTTACTATTGCCATTTATAACTCGCTTATTACTACGCTTAAGCAGGTTGAAAATGCCTGGGCGCAGATTGATGTTCAGCTTAAGAGGAGAGCTGACTTGATTCCTAACTTGGTTGAAACTGTTAAGGGGTATGCTAAGTTTGAGAAGGGCGTTCTTGAGGGCGTTACTGAAGCAAGAGCTGCTATGATGTCGGCAAAGTCTCCTAAAGAATCTGCTAAGGCGGATAATATGCTTTCGGGCGCGTTAAAGAGTTTGTTTGCGGTTGCCGAAGCGTATCCAACTCTAAAGGCTAGCGAGAATTTTAAGGCTCTTCAGGAAGAGTTGTCAAGCACTGAGAATAAAGTTGCTTTTGCTAGGCAGTTTTATAACGACATGGTTATGAAGTGGAATACGATGATTGCTGTTTTCCCTAATAATGTGTTTGCCGGAATGTTTGGCATGAATAAGGATAAGGAGTTCTTCGAGGCGTCGGAAGGCGAGAAGAAGGCCGTTAAAGTTGATTTTTCTGATATGGGCAAGTAGTTTTTTCTTGCCTTTTTTTAGTCTTTTTCAGTTAAGGGGTGTTAGAAATGGCAATGGATTTTTATAAACAGATTTCTGACAATAAGCGCATGACTTCTGTTTTGTTCGTGCTTTTCTTTGTTCTTATAGGAATTCTTGCGGGGATAATTTCTTTTGTCCTTGACTTGTTTGGCTTTCCTTTTTTGGGTGTTTTTACAATTCTTGGGATTTTGATTATTCTTTTTTCAATAATTTCGTATTATTCCTGCGACTCGATAGTGACTGCTATTAGCGGAGCCAAAGAGACTAAGCCAGATGATGCTAATTTTAAGGCTCTTCATAATATTGTTGAGGAGCTTTCAATTGCTTCCGGTCTTCCAAAGCCGAGGGTTTTTGTGATTGATGATTCTGCGATTAATGCGTTTGCTACTGGTATGGATCCATAGCACGCTGTTTTGTGCGTAACTACTGGTTGTTTGACTCGGCTTAACAGGGATGAGCTTCAGGGCGTAATCGGCCACGAGCTTGCCCATATTAAAAATTACGATATTAGGACAATGACTATTGCGTCTATTCTTGTGGGGATTGCGGTTCTTCTTTCGGATTTGATTTTGAGAATGGTTTTTTATTCGAGGTTTGATAGCGATAATAAAAACGGCGCGGCTATTTGGATTGCTCTTGTAGTTATTGCGGTTCTTTTGGCGATTTTAACTCCTATAATTGCGCAGATTATTAACTTTGCGATTTCCAGAAAGCGCGAGTTTATGGCTGATGCTGGTTCTGTTGAGATGACTAGAAATCCTCTTGGTCTTGCAAGCGCTCTTGAAAAGATTGGCAGGGATAAGGAGCCTCTTGAGGCAGCTAATAAAGCCACTGCGCATCTTTACATTTCTAATCCTCTTAAAGGGCAGAAGCTTTGGATGCAGAGTCTTTTTGCTACGCACCCTCCTCTTGAGGAGAGGATTGCGGCTCTTAAAGGCATGAAGCATAAATGAATTTGCTCTTTTTTTGTTTTATTGCAAAGCCTTTGTGTGTGATTGCCGAGTTTTTTAGAGGGTTTGGCTTTTTTTGTTTTAGATTATTCTGTCAAGTATGAATTCCGGCGTAAATTCTTCTAAATCGTCGTATCCTTGTCCTGTTCCTACAAAGATTATCGGCTTTTTCATTTTGTATACTAGCGAGATTGCTGTTCCGCCTTTTGCGTCTGTGTCTATTTTTGTTAGTATGAACCCGTCTATTCCTATCATGTCTGAGAATTCCTGCGCCTGGTCTAATAGTCCCTGCCCAACGTATGCTTCTCCTACATAGATTTTGAGGTCTGGTTTTGCGACTCTTTCAAGTTTTCGCAGTTCTTCCATCAAGTTTTTGTTAGTCTCTTGTCTTCCCGCTGAATCCATTATTACTACATCAATTTTTCCTGCTTCTGCAGCTTTTATCGCGTCAAATGCCACTGCTGCGGGGTCGGCGCCGTATTGTTGTTTGATTACCCTGACTTTGAGTTTTTTTGCGTGTTCTTCTATTTGGTCTATTGCGCCTGCCCTGAATGTGTCTCCTGCGGCAAGTATGCAGCTCATTTTGTGTTTTTGGAAGTAGTGTGTGAGTTTTGCTATGCTTGTTGTTTTTCCGGCTCCGTTTGGTCCGAGGATCAGTATTTTTAGTGGTTTGTGTTTTTTTGTCATTGCCATGATGTCTATTTGGTCTGTTTGCATCATGTCGGCGAGTATTTCTTTGATTTGTTCTTTTAAAAAGTCGTCAATGTTTTTTGCTGATACTTTTTTCCCCACAAGTCTTTTCTTTATCTGGCTTGCTATTTCGCTTGCGGCGTCCTGCTCTACATCGCTTTCAATGAGGCTTAGTTCAAGTTCCCAGATGAGGTCGTTGACGTCTTTTTCGCTGAGTTCTATTCCGCCGAATATGAATCCTTTGAGTTTTCCGCCCACTCCTACGTTTGCGTGGAGTTCTCTTTTGTCTTCTTCAAGCGTTTTGATTTCAATGTCTCTTGATTTTTCTCTTCGTTCTTCCTGTTCTTCTATTTCTTCAATGAGTTCGTCTTCGCTTGCTTCTTCTTCTGTTTCTTCTTTTTCAAATCCGCGTGTTTTTGGTGTTTCTTCTTTTGTTTCTTCAATCGGGATTTCAATGTCTTCCTGTTCTTCTTTTTCTGCCGCAACTTGTTTGATTTGTTCTTCCTTGTCGGTGTTGTCGTATAGATTTGCGTCTTCTTCATCTTCGACTTCGAGTCCCTGCGCCACTTCTTCGGTTTTTGTCGCATGCATTTCTTGTTTTTTCTTTTCTTCCTCTTCGGCTCTTATGTCTTCTTTTTCTTCTTCGCTAAGCCCTAAGTCAATTTCAATTTGCGGATTTTCTTGTTTTTCTTCCTCTTTTTCAGATTCTTCTTTGAGTTCTGCTTCTATGTCTTTGAACATTTGTCCTTCTAGTTCTTCAGCGGCTTCTTCTCTGGTTTTTTTCTTTTTTTCTTCCTTTTTGTCTTCTTTTTTCGCGCCTCCGCCGAATAATCTGTTGAAGAATCCTTTTTTTTCGTCTTTTTTGTCCGCGGTTTTCTTTTCAGCTGTTTTTGTGTCTTGTTTTTTCTGCTGTTCTTTTTTCTCTTCTTTTACTGGGCTGGTTTTTGCCGGTGGTTTTGGCATAGGCTCTGTTTTTTTGTCTGCTTGGCGTTCCTGCGGGGATTGTTTTGTCTCTTCTTTTTTTTCTTCCTGTTTTGGAGCGTCTTTTTTTTGTTTTTCTTCTTCTTTTGAAACAGTGTCTTTTAGTTTGTTTCCAAAATCAGCTATTTTTTGTTTTAAGAATCCAAACATATTTTTTTCCCTTCAGTTTTGTTCCTCTATTTTGAGATTGAAGGGGGGCTTTGTGTCATTGCTTTTCTTTTTTCTTTTTCTATTTGTTTTAATATCCCCACGACTTCTTGGAGTCTTGCCTGGCTTGCCGTTGTTTCTCTGTGCGCGTTCTGGGCTTGTATTTTGAGCTGTTCTTCTTTTCCTTTTAGCCATGTTATTGTGTCTTCTATGCTTTCTTCCTTGTAAGCGTTGTCGTTTATTCCTCTTTTGCAGGTCTTTATGTTTGCTGCTTCAGCCTCGATTATTATTGTGGCTCCGATTGCAACTCCTATTTTGCCTTTTGTTTTTTTGAGTTCTTCAAGCGCTTCTTTTGCGAGGATTGTTTCTCTTAGCATGTTGTTTATTCTTTCGAGCATATTTTCTTTTGCTATCAGCGTTCTTTCCTCGTTTTGAGCCATGTGTATTAGGTCTTCTTCAGTGAATTGGAGTTGTCTGTTTTTTGTTTCTTCAGCCATTATTTATGCACCTTTATTTCTGCAATTGCGATGTCGTGTCTTTTTACTCCTTGTTTGCTTCCCATCTCGGCGTAAAGCTTTTCTTTTGCCATTTTTTCATTTTCAGCGTCCACTTCTTTTGTGAATTTTTCCTTTGAGCCTGATTTTTTGTATTCGCCTTTTGCAGTATATTTCATTCTTTTCACCTATCAATCTCTTCCTTAGGAATAAATAAATACTTAACCGATTAGGCGTTTTTTTGCCTTGCTTTGCCTGTTTTTCTAGAGTGTTTGTGCTCGTTTTTTGCCGTTTATTGCTCCAGCGCTTCTTCTATTTTGTTTATTTCGTACGGGCTTGTTCCTTCTCCGAGCACTATTCCTTTTTTGTTTGCTATTACTGAGTTTCTCACGAAGGAGTCTCCTGTGTTTGCTGTTGATGAGCCTCCTTTTACGCCGAGTGTGAGTTCTATTTTCTTGGCTTCTTCCATTGTAATGTTTGGGTTCACCAAAAATCCTCTGTTGGTTGCGACAAGCGCCGAGCCGACTACATCTACTCTTCCAAGGTTCATTTGTTCTACTTTTAGTCCGCTGTCTCTTATTTCGTCAACTGCGTTTTTGGGCATTAGTTTTGATATTATTGCTCCTGTGTCGTTTAGTTCTGTGAGGTTTCCTAGCGCGTTTTCAGTGTTTATTATTTTTGTCTTCATTTCTCTTTCTATTGTTTCCAGTTCTTTGTTTGTTGCAAAGTTCGGGAGGTATATGTATTTGTTGTTCATTTTTGCGAATACTGCGAGAAGCGAGCTTGCGTATATTGTTGTTCTCACTGTTTTTACATCAAGTGTTTTTGCTATTTCGTCTTCTGCTCTTTTTTCGATGAGCGCGGGCACGAAAGCTATTTTGTCGTTGCTTATGCAAAATAGTCCGACGTAGCTTGATCCCATTGCTCTGATTCTTGTAATATTCATTTTATCACTTTGTAAAAATAAGGCATCGGCGCTTTATTAGCCTTTAGGGGCTTTTTTCGCCGATGCTGTTTTTAGTTTTTCTTTACTTTTTGTCTTCTTTTTTAGCCTTTGGCTTTGTTTCTTTCTTTTCTTCTGTTTTTGCCTCAACTTTCGCCTTGTCTTCTTCTGCTTTAGGCGCGTTTTCAGCGGTTTTTGGCGTGTCTTTTTTGCCTTCGGCTTTTTTGTCTTTTTTTGGCTCGTATTTTTCGTCGGGCATTATTACTCTCCCGATTTCTTTTTCCGCAACAACTTTTATGATGATTCTTCTGGGTGTGTTTCCTCTTCCTTTTGCCCAGATTGTTTCGTTCACTTTGTTGCTCAGTCTTATGTCTTTGAGCCTTGTTTCTTTTTTCACTGCCACTATTAGCATGTTTTTTGCGCAGATGGCTCTTTTTGTGTCTGGTTTTTCAAATGCTTTTCGCAGGTTTACAGTGATTGTTTTTTCTTTGAATTCTTTAGCCATTTGTCATCACTTCTCCACTTTTTCCGCAACTGGTTTGGAGTGTTTCTTGTGGTCTCCGCTCTTGTTGCGTTTCCTTATTTGTTTTTGCTTTGCTTTGAAGTATTTGTCCTTCATGTCTATGTTTTTCCAGGTTCTTTTTTGTTTTGTCGCCCAGAGTCTCTTTCCTGCTTTTTGCATCAGCCATACCGGGGCGTTTGTAAGGCCCGAGCCTATTTTTTTTCGCTCGCTTATCATGAAGTCTTTGAATTCTTCGCTTTTGTGTTTAGCCATTACTGCTCGCCCTCCTTTTTCTTAACTGATTTCTGCGACTGTTTCTTGTCTTTATTTTCTGCAGCAGCCGCTCTGTGTCCGCCGTGGTCTTGTCTTCTTAGCGTGTCTTGCACTTCTTTCTTCTTCTTTTCGTCGAATGCTTTCTTTGCTTTTTCTTTGTTAGCGTATTTGCCTTCTTTCCAGTTCTTTTCAGCGGTTTTTGCCGTGTCGTTTAGGAGTCTGAATCCTTTTGTTGTGATTTTTCTTCCGCTTGGCTGCGCTCTTTCCAAGTATCCTGCTTTTTCCAGCGCTTGTACGCATGTTCGGATTACTTTGCCGCTTGCTTTGTAGTGGTGTTCTTTCTTCACTCCGCGGTTTCTTCTTCCGCCGTAATATGTTCTTAGGGCTTCTGTTCCTATAGTGCCCCATTTAAATGCCCTGTACAGTATGCTTGCCATTCGCATGTAGAACCAGTCCTGTCTTTGAGGTGCTCTTTCTACGTGTCTTCCTGTCTTTACATAGTCTGTCCATTCAGGTTTTTCTATTTCGCCTGTTAGTTTTCCCGCAGCTTCCTCTATTAGGTATTCTGCCGGAACGTCATGTATTCCCATTATATCACCCACTTTTCAGTGTTAACTTGCTCAACCAGAATCCGCCCTAAAGCTTCTTTTGGGAGCCAGTAGAATAAGTAAAGCTCCTCTCAAAACGTTTATAAAGCTTGATTTCGGGGCTTTTTCTGGCGTTTTTCTTTATGGGCGTATGCTGAAGTAGTCTATTATTATGTTTGGCACGTTCACTGTTTTGTTTGTGCATCTCCAGTAGAGAAAGCCGCTTCGTGTTGTTGGGCCTGTCAGAGTGCAGGTTGCGTTTTGGCAGGCGAATGCAGAGCAATTGTTGTCAATATCTTCTGTGCAGTTGTTGTTGTTTAGCAGTATTCCGTAAGGGTTGAATCCGGAGCAGCATCCTGCTTTGTTGCAGCATTTTTTCAGCACGTTTGCGTCAGGGTATCCTGTTATTTTCACGCCTGTGTTTGTGTCCGCGCAGGCAAGTGTTTGGGTTGTAGTGAATGCGAATGTCGTTCCGTCGCCGTTCATTCCCATTATTTCTCCTGTCTCTGCTCTTACCACAATTTCTCCGGGGTTTGGGGTTCTTGTTGCGTCTCCGTAAACAATGTTGTAGTCGTATATTTCAAACTGCCACCCGTCTACTTG
>CAZJAE010000007.1:0-5320 GCA_964544205.1 uncultured archaeon | reverse complement strand
GATAGCTTCCTGAAGATGTCTGGGTTGTTGTGCAGAGGGGGTTTGTGACGCCCGGGCTGATTGTAAGCATTGGGGCGTTTGGCGGCACTTGTCCGTATCATGTCGTTGTTGAGTTTGTCTGGTATATTGTTCCAATAAGGCTCGCGTGTGCGGGGTTGTTGTTTACTGATATTAGTTTTGCTATTTTCATAGGGTAAGTGGTTATTGTTGTTGTTCCGCTGTATAGTATTCCTTTTGCGCCGTATGATCTTGAAGGCGTTGTTGCCCCTGGTCCGAGGAAGTAGTCCCCGTAGCATCCTGTCACTGTTATTATGTTGCTTGAGTACCCTGTTTGGATTGATGATACTGGTGTTGTGCTTCCTGTTTGTGTTCCTATTTGTATTACTAGTTCTCCGTTTTGGATTGCCTGTTCAAGGCTTGCCTGGTCAGTGATGGGGCTGCCGCTTGCGCGCGTGATGGGTTGTCCGAGGTTTCCGCTTGTTATTGGAAAGTTTATGTGGAGTTGTCCTGTTTCAAGGAGTTGTGTTTTTTTGAGCGGGTCTATTGATGCGGCGTATGATTGCTGCGAGCTTGTCTGCTGTGTGTTTCCTTCAAACAGCGCTCCGCCCAGCGCGATTAGTACTATTGCGGCTACAAGTATTGCTGCGCCGATTATCAATAGGTATTCTATTGCTCCCTGCGCATTGTGTTGCATAAGTATTATGTGCAATTAGTTCGCTTGTTTTGCGCGAGCAAAATTAATTGCGGTTTTTATCTTAATCTCTGTCCAGGAGGTGAATTCTGCGGTTCGCATTGGTAGTTTTTGTAATTGATTTTCGTGCTTGGGTTTCCCAGCGAGTCAAAGCATGTGAAGTTTATGTCGTTGAATGTTACCGGGCTGTAACTGTTTGTGTACCATACGTGCCACCCTCTGTCGTTTTGCATGTTTGCTGTTTGTGTGTATGTCATTGGGTATGTGTCGTAGTGCACGGTTGCTGTTGTCGGTCCCTGGTTTAAGGTTCTTGTGTATCTAATGTCAAGAGTGCATTTGTTTGATTCGAGCAGGTCATCGGTTGCGTTTATTGTGAATCTTACTGCGCGGTCGGACATTCCATTTCCAACGTTTGTAAGTCTGCAGTATGCGTATATGCTGTTTACTGTTGGTCCGGTTGTGTCAACAATTTTTGTCACGAGCGGTGCTTGCGCATTGTAGCTTCTTGCGTTTAGTGTGTATGCGTTTGTGCTTTTTACTATTATTGTGTCGTTTTGGTTTGCGCTGAAGTTTGCGGGCGTTGTCGCTCCGTTTGAGCTCCAGCTTGTCCCGTTGTATGTCATTGTGCTTGCGTCTCCCATTTTTCTTACTGTCGAGCCGCTTGGCATTGATGGGAATAATGCTGTCAGCGTGGTGTTATTCAGCGCGGCGTTTATTTTTATTGCAGCTGTTTCGTTCGCATTGAGCGCTATTGATTCTGTGGTTGGCGTTGGCGGTGTTCCTTCTGTGAGTGTGATTGTGGCTTGTGATGGGCTAGTGATTGTGAATGCGGTTGTTGAGTTTATTGGTATTCTTTGGTCTATTTCGTAAGGGTCTGTTATTACTTGTCCGCCTGGGAGGTGTAGTTCCCATCCTGTCGCGGTTCTGATTGCGTATGTTCCGTCGCTTCCAATGTCTATTCTTGTTCCTGTTGGCATTGCGCTAAACACGCTTGTAAAGTATGCGTTTGCGTTGAATGCCGGGGTTATTGTTGTCGGCGTGTTCGGGCTTAGTGTCAGTGCGAATGTTCCTGTAGTTGTTCCTCCTGTGTTTACTCCTCTTACTTCTTCATGGTATGAGCTTCCGCCGCTTGTCGAGATTGTTACGCTTGTTCCGCTTGTTATTGCTGTGTTGCATGCGTTTCCGCTTAAATCAACCCATCCTGTCGGCGTTCTTTGGCATACGCTTCCGGAGCTTGGGCCGTTGTTTATTGTTATGCTCGTGTTTTCAGGAGCGCTTTTGAACATGTTTTTGAGTTTGTCGTCTGTCGCGCTTGGTTTTATTGTTACTGTTACCTGGCTGTTTGCCGGCACGTCTATTGTCTGCACTTCTACTCCTTGCATTTCGCGCAGTGTTCCTGTTGTTCCTGTCTTTACATCTTCGCCCGTTATGACGTTTTCTTGTCCTTGGGTGATTATTCCGTATATTGCAATTATTACTACTGCTACTACTACTATTGCTGCGCTTATAATCAGCAGGTTTTCTATCGAGCCCTGTCCTTTTTTTGAGTTTTTCATGCTAATTAGTTGTGCTTTTTGGTATTTATATCTAACCCATTCTTAAAATGAAAACAAACTTGGGCAGCGGGGTGTTTCCCGCCGCTTGTTTTGTCTTTATGGGCAGTTGTATGAGTTTATTGCGTATGCCGTCGAATTGTTGCCTAGCGAGTCTTGGCATGTTATTGTGCCGGTGATATTTACAGGAGTAGTCATGTCGGCTATTTGTGTTATTGTCATTCTGTGGTTGAATGTTGCTGTTGGCGTATAGTTTTGCGCTGTCGTCGCGCTAAATGGCAGCGCAGGTGCAGGGCTGTTTTTTGTTATTGATATGTTGCATTTGCTTGCTTCGGTCATTATGTCGTTTGTGGTTATTATGAAGTTTATGTCTCTTGCGTATGGTCCGAAGAACCCTGCGTATGCTTTTGGAGTGCATGCGAGTTGCACGTTTGTTATTGTCGGTCCAACCGGGTCGTTAAGGGTTGATGCGTGCGGTGGCGAGCCTGTTGAGTAGATTGTCATATTGTTTGCGCTTCCTGCCGGAGTCGTTATTATTATTGTGTCTCCCGCTATCGCATTGAAGTCATTGTGGCTTCCTGCGCTTGCGCTCCACCCGTTGTTCCAGGTGTATGTTGTTGCGCTCCCCATTTTTCTTATTGTTGTTCCGTTTGCAGGGGCGCTGAACATTTGGATAATTCTTGGCGGTATTGGCGAAGCGCTTTGCGGGTCGTCAACTGCTGTGTTGTTTATTCTCACTGCTGTTGTTTGCCCTGCGGGTATTGATAGTGTTTGGGAAGTTGCGGGAGCCGGGCAAGTGTATGTTGGGGTTGTTATTGGGGTTGTAGTGTTTCCCATAATGTCTTTGCATGTTATTGTGTATCTTGTATCCATGCTTGTCGGATATGGCGGTGAAGCCATTACCTGGTTTCCGTGGATGAAGTTCACATCAGGTATTATGAATGGGTTTAGTATTGCTTTTGTGTTTGCTTTGAGCCATGTTGGTGTGTTTGGTATTCTAAAATAGCTTTCTATTGTGCAGCTGTGTATTTCTGTTTGTGTTTCTGTTGTTGTGATGAATACATTGTAGTCAAGTCTGCTGTACGTGTTTGTCCCGTTCACCATTATTCCTCCGCATCCTGATAGTCTTGTGCTTGTTATTTGCGGCGGGGTGGTGTCTGTTATTTTCGTTAGGAATGGGGGCGTGTTTTGGTGTGAGGTTACTTGGAATATGTATGCCATTGGAGTGGTGATTAATAGTTTGCTTCCCGCTCCTGCGCTGAATTGGCTTGGCGTCTGGCTTCCGCTTGCAGTCCATGTTCCGTTGTTGTTTGTGTAATTAGTGTCTGTTCCTAGTTTTCTTACACTGGTTCCTGGGGGCGCTCCGCCCATTATTGTTGCGAGTGTTGTTTCAAGCGGCGTGATGTTGAGTTGTATTACTGTTGTTTCGCCTGCTGTGAGGGGAACTACGTCTGCGTAGGTTTGTGTTTGTCCGCAGCTCTTGTTTTCTATTGTGAGCCATGGCTGGTCTTGTTGTTCGCATATGCTCCATGCGTTGCCTGTTCCAAATCCTCCTATAAATGACGCCATCGGCTCGTAGCTTGAGTCCATGTAGTCTTCTTCATTGTATTTTTTCTCGCAGTCAATTGTTTTTGTTCCTTCTCCGTAGCATTCTCCTCCGAATCCTGCGTTCAGCCAGGAGAGGTTTGTTTCTCCGAACGTGCTTGATATTTTGCCGATTAATCCTCCGGCTTTTGATGATACTGGAGCGATTATTGTTCCTGAGAAGTAGGAGTTGAACATTTGCGCTTCAATGAATTCTCCGACTAGTCCTCCGACGTAGTCTTGTCCTTCTACTACTGCTTCGGAGTATACTGAGTTTATTTTTCCTGCGGCTACGTTGCTTCCTGTTATTCCGCCTACGTATTGTCCGCTTCCTTTGATTGTTCCGTTAGTGTAGGAGTTTGTTATTGTTCCTCCAAGGCTTCTTCCGCTTATTCCGCCTACGTGGTCTGTTCCTTGTACGCTTCCTTCTGTGTGGACTTCGTTTACTGTTCCTCCGTGAATTGCTCCTGCAAGTATTCCTGTTGCGTCAAGCCCGATTACGGTTGCATTTTCTATTCTGAGTTTTTGTATTGTTGCTCCGTTTGTTTCAGAAAACATTCCTGTCGGCATTCCATTGCTTGAGTATATGCTTATGTTTGTTATTTGGTGTCCTTTTCCGTTGAGGCTTCCTGTGAAGTTGCTTATGGGTTCGAATTCTTCTATTGTTGAGCAGTCTATGTCGTTTGCGATTTCGTAATTTCCGCTTAGGTTGTCTTCAATGTTTTGAAGTTGCGCGCAGTTAGTTATTTGCGTCGCGCTTGGCTGGCTTATCGCCGGCGGTGTTCCTTCTGTGAGTGTTATTGTTGTGGCGCTTGTTGTTGGCGGTAGTGTTATTCCAAGTATTGTTCCGCTTCTCAGCGTAATTGTTGAGTTTATTGTGTTTGGGTCTGTTATTGTTTGTCCTCCTGGGAGTGTTAGTATCCATCCTGTTGTTGTTCGTGTGAGCGTCGTTCCGTCAGTGCCGATTGTAATTGTTGTTCCTGCGGGCATTGTTGCGAATATGTCTGTTATGTGCTGGTTTGGTGTGAATGTTAAATTTATGTCGGTTCTTGTTCCTGGCGAAAGTGTTGTTGTTTGCGTGTTTGTGGGGTTTCCGCTTATTGGGATTCCTGTGATTGTTTCGCTGTAAGTTCCGCCTGATGAGTTTGATACTGTAAGGCTTGTTCCGCTTGTTATTGCTGTGTTGCATGCGTTTCCTGTTGCGTCAACCCATCCTGTTGTTGTTCTTTGGCATACGCTTCCTGCGCTTGGCCCGTTATTTACTGTAAATGTTGTTCCTGCAGGGGCGTTTTTGAACAGGTTTTTGAGTTTGTCGTCTGTCGCGCTTGGCTTTACATCCACTGTTGCTTCGCTTCCGTCCGGAACTACTATTGTTTGTGTTTCTATTCCTTGTAATTCTCTAAGCGTTCCTGTTGTTCCTGTGTTTATTCCTTCTCCTGCTATTACGCTTTCTTGTCCTTGGGTGATTATTCCGTATATTGCTACTATTACT
>CAZJAE010000006.1:1591-18108 GCA_964544205.1 uncultured archaeon | reverse complement strand
ACCCGAAAGGAATTATTTGCAAAATCATTATAAAACAAACTTGTGCCCCTCAAAAAGACAAAACCCCTCTTTGTAAGATTTATATTGATTATTATCCAGAATCATTGTGATAAAAATGGGTTTTTTATTTTTAGACATAGAGTCATTCGTCGACCCCGAAGACGAGAACTCCGGACTGAATCCGCATCATGCAAAAAGCAAAGTTCTTGTAATTGCATACAACTATTACTCCGCCCTTACTCCGCCGAATGCAGGAACAATAAAACCACCATCATTTTTATTCGAATGGGAAATAGGCTCTGAAAAAAAAATGCTTGAAGAATTCTTCAAAACACTAAAACAAATACACAAAAAAGATTCTTTTCTAAAAATAGTCGGCTTTAATCACATAGTATACGACTTAAACTACCTCTACTCGCGAAGGGCCCACCATGAAATAGCGCCAAAAAAAGAACTATTCAACTTATTATACACGCTTCCAAGACACATAGATCTGGCACAGCTCGGGATGGCTGTCTCAAAAGCGACAAAACACAATGAAGATTTTCGCACAATCAGCCAAAAAACAATAAACTCTTATTATGACATCCCTGTAAAAGAAGCGAGTGGAAAAGACGTGTCAAAGTTTTACTCAAAAAAGGAATTTGATAAAATAAAAAAATACTGCAGCGAAGAATTCACGTTTGAATTGCTCTATCAAAGCCTGCTTCAGACGTTTTTACACTAAAAAATTGTGCAAAAACTCGTCTAAAAAAATTCACTGATTAACATTAGGGAATTTTGTGGCCGCACAAAGCACGTCCAGAATTTTGTAAAACAAAGCAAAGTATTTATACTCCATTTTCCTAAATAAACTCGAGAAAAAATGAGTAAATTTTCTTGCCTTGAAAGAGAAATAGTTTTGTGCAAAGTTCTTGAGTCGAAGGGAAAAAATCTTGACGATTCAGTGCCTGCTTTCGCAAAAAACTTCAAATAACTTTTTTGTTTTCTCTTTTTTTATTCAATTTTTAATCCTTATTGCCCTACTCTTATTCATGAAAATAGCTCTAACAGGCACGCCCGGGGCCGGCAAAACAACGCTTGCAAAAAAAATCGGCGAACACTACAGCCTAAAAGTAATCAATGAAAAAGACTTTGCGCTCCAAAACTCAATAGGAAAATTCAATGACGAAAACGAGCTCGAAATTCCAATCAAAGAATTTGAGAAAAAAGCCAATTCATTCCTAAAAAAGCAGGATAATGTGCTGCTTGAAGGGCACGTACTATGCGAAGCCAAGCTGAACGTTGATTTAGTGGTGATTATCACAATAAACCCGGAAGAGCTCGAAGCAAGGCTTGAACTAAGAAATTATCCTCCAGCAAAAATAATGGACAACGTTTTTTGCGAAGGGATAGAATACTGCAAAAAACACACGCAAAGAAATTACCCTCCCGCAAAAATAATCCAAATATCTTCAAAACCCTCTCAAAAACTCACTCTTGCAGAGGCACTACGCGAAATAGACAAAAAACGCTGAAAAAACAGCGCCTTTATGAAATTTGAGGCTTTGTGGAATATTTTAAAGCTTATTCAAGCACAAACAGTTGCAGTGTTGGTATGAAAGCAGGGCATAAGGCGTTATTCTTAGTAGCATTCATAACTCTCGCGCTAAGCGCATTCGCATACGAAGTGCCATTATCAGAATTCGGGTTCGCTCCAATATCAAACACAACAAATTTTACACGCGACTGCAAAGAATTAACCCTCGAAATACCGAGCAACACGCTCGCAAATGAAGGCGGAGCGCCCATATTATCGCTAAACTCAAATTTTTACAATTACTCAAACGACACAAGCTATGTGTCAGTATCAATAAACGGCTCGGAAGAAGAAGTAATCTGGCCTGAAAGCTTTGCATGCACAGAAAGCTGCTACGCACGAGTATTCCTCCCAGAACTAATGCAGGGACAAACAAAAGTCAACATCTGCGCAGTGCTCGGCGGAAAAACCCAAGGAATAGAAATACTTGAAGCGTCAAAAATAGGACTCTACAACACGCCGGTTTTAACAATAAAAAACTCAGCTCCCGGAATAGTCTACTTAGGCGACAGGGCAAAAATGACTACCATAGTAACAAACGAAGGGACAAAAGCCTCAACAATAAGAGTACAATTCATACACCCCGACACAAGAGCGGCAGTAAACATCACAAGCTTTGACATAGTTGAAGGCGAGAGCTATGCAGTAACAACAATATATCCAGGAGAAACAAAAAACTTTGTCTACTACATCAAACCAACAGTACTCGGATTATACAACCTGCCATCCGCAGCAATGTTCTTCAAAAACGTGTTTGGAGAAAACCAATTCATGATAAGCAACCACCCAATGATGTCAGTTCAAACACGAAAACAAATAGAAGTCTCGCTAATAGCAGTAAGCGACAGCGAACCAAGAACATTCAAAGCAATAATAAAAAACAACCTTGACCAAGCATTCAGCGGAGTAATAACAATCTCGCCACAAGTAGAAATACAAGACGCAATGCAAGAAGTCGAAGTTCCAGCAAACAGCGAAAAAGAGATTCTATTCAAATCTGAAGCGCTAACAGAAGGAGATTACGAATTTTTTGCAACAATAAGAGACACAAATAATATTTACTCATCAAACAAAATCGCAGTTCAAGTTGAGAACAACTCAATATCAATACAAATGATACTTGCAATAGTTGGAATAATAGCCGGCGCGCTAATCTTCGCATGGATATACTTCCTAAGCGAAGGAAAATAACCGGATAAGGGTTATAGTTTTTCCCACTCTTCTTCAAGCTTCTTCTGTCTGTCGCTCGAAATTCTGTCCTTTGACCTGACTTTGTGCACCAGCACGACAGCAACCGCCACTATGGCCAAAAGCGGGACAAACCCGAGATAAGGAAAAGAAGGTTTCTGCTGAATTGAACTAAGCATAAGAAACGCATCAGTAAAACGATTGGCGTCAATTAACTGTTTGCTCTTAATCAAAATTGTTTCGTCAGACTTTAAATCCACAGCTGTATTAAATGCTGAAATTGTCTGACTTTTTACTGAATCATGGGCTTGCAATAACTCGTTTCGAATGTCAAGCAGCTTGTCAAAAACATCAGCTTTGTTAATGTCATTTAACAAAAGCGAAGTGAAATCAAAACGAATTTGTTTAAGCCTGCTCTCGCTAACTGGCTGGATAAACCGCGCTTTTACAAGCTCCTTTTCTCTGCCCAAAAGAAGAGTTTCAAGAGAAATCAAAAGCTTGTTGCAATCGTTTACTATAAATTTAAGTTTTGTGCTGTCAAATCCAATATTTTGAGTTTCTAAAAAATGAGCGCTAGCTTCTTTTTCAATGAATGAGTTAAATAAATCCAAAAGACTAAAATAAATGTTTTGAGCAGACGGGCTTGATTTTATTAATAATGAATCAAATTCATTTTTCTTTAAACTAAACTCTGCCAAAATACTATTAAGCTCTTGCAATTTTTTTTCTTTAACAGCTTTCTGCATTGCTGACTGCATCTGGAGAGAGTTTTTCTGCATTTTATACAATATGTCGGCTTGAATTCCTCGCGCTTCTTTAAGCAGTTCTTGAACGCGGTCTTTTGTCAAAGCACTATGTTCTTGTGCGGATAATACGTCAGAAATATCTCTTGCGCGGCGCAATTCCTCTTCAAAACCAGCTTTTAGGAGGTTATTTGAATCCAAAATAATCCTGCTCACAATAAGGTTTAGTTCTTCAATCTCCTGCGTCTTTGGAACAGACGCGAGTTTTTGGGTTTCAAGTTTTTGGATTAAGGAATAATTGCTCTCAATCTCTTTTGCAATTTCTAAAGGGGTTTTTGAGTAAATACTATCAATAAATCCATTAATTTTTTCTGTTTCTGTATACAAACTGTTTTGAATAAAATAGTCTTGCTGTTTGGACAAGATTTCTTTATACGCGTCGCTGACGGAAACCACTTCAAATTCTATAGTGTAATCAATAACTTGTCCCGGATAAAAATTCTCTTTTTGTAGAATCAAACAATCAGACGCCACTTCATAACTGCTTATTCGCTTGTTGTTTGAAGTCACTATTATATTTTTTGCATAATTAATCAAAGGCACTTCAAATTCCACCTCTGTAGCAATATTATCAAAAAGCATATTTTCAGCAGATGCAATGTATTTGTATCTAATGGCTTGGTCTGATGGATTTGCTTCCTGAAGACGAACTGATGTTGTGATAATGTCTGAAACAAAGAAAAACACTTCAAGATTTTGTGAAGTGTTTAATAAAAATGGACCAATTTCAACAAAGTTGTTGTTCAATGTAAAAGGTATTTGATTGCCGCCATAACGCGCAAGAGTTTTGAAAGTATTGTCTGCAGGGGTCGTTAAAATCAACGCTTTTAATGAGGTATTTTTTGGAGAGAAACTAATCGTGCGCTTTATTATTCCATCATTTGAATTTATTTGCACTAATTCATCAAACTCGGTTTGATTTATGTTGTATGAAATTCTTGCTTCTAAAACAGTAATCCCTGTCAGCAGGCATTCAAATACAAGTCTGTTTTTTTGCCCTGTAGTATCTGCAAAAACACAGTCGTTTGGCTCAATAAATTCGACTTTCCACTCAAGCGGAATGTCAAAGGCCTCGTCAACTGGATAAATATTGTTTTGCACAAAAATCTTTCCTTGGGTCGAAAATCTGTCTGAAGCAACCGCAGTGAAATTCGAATCCAGCGAAATCATGTATGAATCTTTTGCTTCAACAATTGCGCTTTTTACAAGCAAAGCCTTTGAATCAGCATTTGATTTTTTAAGCGCAGCAAGAACAGAATCTTCAATTCCAAGTATTTTTTGGATTTGGATAGCTTCTGTTGAGTTGAAGTAATCTGAAAATCGGGCGTTTGAACTAAGCAATTGTTTCGCTGAATCAATGCTGTTTGCCTCGTTCATATATATTAAAGAACTTTTAATTGCTTGTGACAGTTCAATATTTTTCTTATACTCTGCGAGAATGTTTTGAAATAAATCCATGCGTTGAATCTGTGCTTCTACTCTAGTGGATAAGCTACTGCAATATTCAACGGCCCAGCCCAAATTATCTTCAGTTAATTTAAGTTCTGCTAAAATTGAGTATTCTTTTTCTAAATCAGGAAAATTTTTGTAGTCTAAAAGCTTTCTAAGACTTGAAAGGCACTCTTTAGAAACAATTGTTTGCCTCTTTAAGTGCTGTTCGTAGTCAACCACTGCTTTTTCAAGTTCTTTTTTATTTTTTACAAACAGTGAGCAGTAGTGGAGTAAATCTTCCTCTCCCGCGTTCTTAGTTTTTTGGGCAAAAAAGTAGGTTTCATCAATTAATGTTTGCAGTTCTTGTTTGTACTCTTCAGAGTCCAGCCGCTTATAACTTTCAGCAGCTTGTCTGCATGCTTTTGCAGTCTGCTCCGCAGCATGTGCTCCTGATGAGTCAATTAATGCGGTTAGTTCTTCCAAATCAGACTGAATTTTCTTAGAACGCGCAACAAGCGCGCCTTTTGTTAGATTGCTTTTTGCATAATTCTCTTTAACTTCTTGAATATCAGCGGCTATTTTCATAAGTTTTGCGTCAATATCTTCAGTTACAAGCGATTTTCCAAACAACGCGCTGTATAATTCTCGATTTTGGCTTAACTTATTGTATTCTTCAACACTTTTTGCGCAAGTTAGGTAAAGCTCATCAATTAACAAAATGCTTTTGGCTGAGTAAGCTTCAATTTGCGAGTAGTTATTGCTTGTAGAATTCATTAGGAGTGCAAAACGCTTTATTGCAGAATTGTCACTACCTCCAATACTAGAGTACATTCGCATAAACTCGCTTATAGGGAAGTTTTGGAGGTTTGCAAGCGCTTCTTTAGCATAGAAAGAATTTTCGAAATACACCAAAATTGTGTCAAACACCCCGCTGATTGATAAATAGTCTCCGTAAATGCTGTCTTTTTTACTTGGAAATAAAATTCCTTCTGCCTGCATAAAACCACTTATCCAAAAAGGGGTGGTTTCGGCAATTACTGGAAAGCCTTTTGCAGAAGACGACTTGAGAAACTCGTTTACCCTGTTCTGGTAATATGAATAGTAAGTATTTGAGTTTGTTTCTCCGCTATTGAGTTCGGATAATACTTGCCTTAACTCAATTAATGAAAAGTAGATTGGTTCTTCTTTGACTAAATCCATGTCCTCGCTAGTCAAAAACGCTTCTTCGTATTGGATTATTTCAAAGCTTTGCTTCATTGCAGAATCCATCTCAATAAGCGCCTGCTGCATGTAGTATCTTGATTTATTGAGGGGTTCTGGCAGGCCTTTAGCGTTCCCGGCCTGGCAAAAGGACTTAATTGTTTTGACTTCGCTTATCGCTTTGTTGTAAAAATACCAGCTTCTGCCGACCCGGTTCTTGAAAACATATAATTGGCTTTCTTGTTCATATCCAAGGCTTGTGTCAAACAACTCAGACACTTTATTATAACAGCTCTGTTCAGTCTCACAATTTGGGATATATGCGTAGCTTTGTGAAGCAAGGCTAAAACACAGCGACTTTTGGGCTGAAGTCATCTGGGTGCATCCAAAAAAACACCCTAACAAACCCAAAAGGACTATAAGCAGAGCAAGGTTTCTTTGCATTATTTAATCGGAAAGTCGGGCAAAAAAAAAATTTAATATAATTTCTTAAATCGTCAAAACAGTTGTTTGAATATGTCTAAGGTGTGGGCGCTATGCAAATAGTTTTTGTTGTTGTTAAACCCCTTTTTCTTGGTTTAGGTCAAAGTTTATGTCTTTTATCGGGGCGGGGGTTTGATTAATTTGTTTGCATTGTTGGGAAGCTGTTTTTGCGTCAGGCACAAGGCTATACAAGCAGGTGTTCTCTTTGTTGAGCAGTGTGCGTATTTCTATGCAGTCCTGGCATGGGCTGTCTTGCGCGGCGCCCATTAACGGGTTGAGCAGAGAGTATTGGAGGTATGCTCCGATAAGCACTCCTACAACGAGGACTATTAAGTAGATTTTTGTCTTGCTTAGTGCTTTTTTTATTTTATCCCCGCCTTCAGGCACGAGTTCGCTGTATTCGTCGTTTGGGTCTGCAAGGGACATGGGTGAATAAAGGAATTTCTTTTATAAAAAACTTTTCTTTTGGCTCAAAAAACCGGCTGTTAGCTGATTTTGTTAAATTCGCCATTAGTTGGACATTTAATGTATCTATACATAAACCAATTTTTAGTGTTTTTCACATTTGTTGGACAAAATTTTTTCTTCACTCTTAAAAATGATAAAATACATAACACGTTTTTGATTAGTTTTCCTTCGGAGAAACCTTTATAAACTAGTTAGCCTTTCTATTTGTAAATTAGTTTTTGTAGGCGGTAAATATGTACAAATATACAATAGCTAGACAGCTTGCATCGAAGAGAATCATCACTAACAGAGGAGACGAAGTTGGCAAATTAGTTGACATAATTGTGTCCGAACTTGGTGGAGATATCGAGTATTTGGTAGTTGAAGTTGACAGAAGCTCAAGACTTCTATCAAAGATGGGCAAAGTTGACAAGCTAATCGAAGTTCCTTACGCAGCAGTAACAGCAGTTAGCGACGTGTTCATTGTTGACGAAAGGGAAATAATCGAAGATGCTGGACGAAAAGAATAAGATTTAAAATTGACTTGCCAGAGCTGCTGAGCGATCAGCGGCTTGAATCAGTTTTCAACCCCGAGCACTCAGATTCTTTAAATTGATGCCTTTTTGTAAAAAGGCGTTTACTTAATCGCTTCCATGAGTTAAGATTGCGCGGGGCATTTTGTCAGTTCGTTTTAGGACCGGTTTTTTTAAAAAATCACACTTGCGCTATTAGCTTCTTTTTTTTAAAATCAAGCTCTTTTATTATCGGCTTGAGCTTATTTATTTTTTCAACAATTTCCTTCTCGCTAAGCCCCTTGGCTTTTCCTTTTTTCACCGCTTCAATGACTTCTTTTAACTCGTTATAATGCAGGTAAATTCGCTCGCCTTTTTCCTGCGCTTCTCTCTCCTGAACTCCAAGCCCCTCTATCTGGATTTTTTTTGCAGCAAGTTCTTTTTCGTGCTTTTGCTGTTTTTTGTTTGCCTTAGCCTCGCCAAGCGGCTCTGTTTTAGCATCTTCTTCAAGGAGCACCGTATTAAGAGCGGAGTTTAAGTCATCAAATTCTCTTTCAACCTTTTTTCCAAGACTTGTAGTGTAAATCGCGCCGTCAATTATGAACGGCTTGACAGCTTTTGAATCATAAGTTTCGCGAATCTCATTAAGCAACAGCTTTAACTCGGCCGGATTAGCGCTCTTTGCGTCCTTTTTCTTGTCAAGGGGGAGCTTGTCAAAAATATATTCCAGAATCAGCGGGGAAGTGTTCAAAGCATCAACGCTCGCCCCAAAAAAAGTCTTATTGCTTGACTTGATTTTACCGCTAAACTCATCCTCTTTAGCAGCGCTTGGGTCAAGCCCCTTAGAAGAGGGGAATTTGTAAACCTCGTTTTGCTCAAGCTTTCTATCTTTCCATTCTTCTCTTCTCATCGCCTTAATTATCATCATTTCCTTGTTGCACAAAATAAGGTTTCCTTTGGAGAAAAGCTCCGCAATCAAATAAACGCTTGGAAACTCAAATACCACAATCCTGTCAGCGGAGTGCTGGGTTAAAGACACGATTCTTTGATTCATTAAATACTTTTTGAGAAGCGCTGAAAAGCCTCCTGGGTTCATTTTTGCTCCAAGAGAATAATTTGAAACAAAAAAAGCGTTTTGGGCAAGGATGAGGTTCTTGTCCCCGAATTCTTTGGTGTGAATTTTGAGCTTAATCCACCCGTTGTCAAGGCTCTGCGACTTGTTTACAAAACCATTCACCAGAAACTGGCTCTCTTTAACCAGGTGCCTAAGCGCCAAGTTGCTCAAAGTGATTTCCATAAAACAAAAGAAGGTTAGATGTTAATAAAAAACAGCCGATTAAAAAAGAGTTGCGGGTTTTTTTAAAAAGAAAAAAAGCCCTTGGCGTTTAAGCCAAGAACTTCATCATGATTTTAACTAATCCAGGCCTCTGGATTAACTTCTTTGTGAAAAGCAGAGCCTTTTGAGTCTTAGTCAGGGTTCCGTTTCCGATGTTAAGCGCTTCATCCATTGAAATGCTGTGCGCAAGGTAGTTGAAGTCGTCGTTTGTGAGGTTCTCAAGCAAGTGCCTTGACTTTAATCTTCTCTTAAGCTCGTTCCCTCTCAATTCAAACCATTCCTTAGTGTAAGGCGAGAGCGTCTTCATAGTAAAGTCATTAGCTTTAATTGCCCTGAGCGCAACTTGCCCTGCAAGTCTTCCGCCCTCCATTGCGATTCCTATTCCTCCGCCGTGAATTGGATCAACCATGTGCCCTGCGTCCCCAGCAACAAGCAGGTTGTCAGCAGCCATAGTGTCAAGGAATCCCCCAACAGGAATTCCGCCAGCATTGACTTCAATTATTGAACCGTCTTTAAGCTTTGGCTGTGAAGCAATCCATTTGTCAAGATAATACTTCGCAGTTTTTTCTTCATAAGCTCCGATTCCTATTCCAACGTTTGCAGTTCCGTCTCTTTTAGGGAAAATCCACACGTACCCTCTTGGGGCAATGTCGGTTCCGAAATACAAGTGGAGCAGGTTTTCGTCATACCCGCTGATTCCAGTCATTTCGTACTGGTAACCCGAGTCAGTGTCGTTAAGACTGCTTTTAGTATTAAGCCCGAGCATTCTTGCAACCATTGAATCGATTCCGTCGCAGGCAATAACCATCTTTGCCTTGAATACTTGAATCTCGTTATCCACTTCAACTTTGAGTTCAACAATTCCGTTCTTCCTCTCAGCCGAAACAATCTGGTGCTTTAGCATAATTTTTGCGCCTTCTTTCACAGCCGCAATAGCCAAGTGCTTTTCCATTGTTTTTCTTTCAAGAATATACCCCTGCGGTTCTTTTGTTTTTGAAAAAACCTGTTTTCCGTCAGGACTGTAAAGAGCAGCGCCGTGAATAGGCTGAATAGCGTAAGCAGGGTCGACTTTTAAGTTGAGAACCTTAAACCATCTAAGGCTCAATCCTTCAGCGCACCTCTTAGGGCAGCCGATTTCCTGTTTTCTGTCAAGAATCAAAACTTTTGCTTTTCCCTTAGCAAGCTCGGTTCCGGCATATAACCCAGCAGGACCCGCTCCAGCAACAATAACATCATAAATCGTTTCAGCCATTTTTTCCACCCTCACTTTTTCTTCTCCAAATCCATCGCAGCAACCGGGCAAATCTTTACGCATGCACCGCAAGAAATGCACTTCTTTTCGTCAACTATTATTCTTACGTCCTTTAGCACGAGCGCTTCAACGGGGCAAACCCCAACGCATGCACCGCAATAAAGGCACTTGTTTGCATTGTTCTTAACGACCATAAAATCACTCAAAAAATACTGAAAGAGAAGTCTTTTAATCCAACCTAAGCCGGGCAAATCCGACGCGGGCCTTATTCAAGGAACTGCTCGTATTTCTGCGAGTTGAACCTGTAAAGGAAGCGCTTAATCTTCTGGCTTTGGAAAGAATACTTCTTTATAACATCAGTCTTAGCGCCCCTGAACGCGTCAAATTTCATGTCCTGCGCAGGGTCAAGAATTACAAAATCGCCCTTAAGTTCAGTAACTACAAACGCGTGCGTCTTTAAGTTATCAAGCTCGGCAATAATTACTTCCGCCCTGTCATCCCCCAAGGCTTTCATTAACGCGCACAAAAAAACCGCCAAATCCTCGTCATCAGCGACTTTGACTTCAAGAATCTCTCTTGGAGTAAGCCAATAATTGACATTCAAATCAGCGTCAACAAAACTAACTTCCTTAGTCGCAAAGTCAAAAACCTGTTTAAGCGAAGCTTCGTAATCGCTCTCAAAAGAATACGCAGAATCCTTAAAATCAGCAATAAAAGACTGGACAGTCAAATCACTGCCGTCCACAAGCGCCTTAATTTCTCCAATAGTCCTCTTTTCGCGTTCGTTAATAACGTCAGCATACTTGCTCAAAAGGTACTTGCAGAGCTTAATTTCATTATCGCCAGTCATATCTATACATAAACCCAGCTAAAAATCTTTAAAAAACCGCTTTTTTTCAAACTTTAACGCCAATAAAACGCGTTTTGAAAGGGTTTAGCAGGCACAAACAGCTTTTTTTACCAGGTTTCTTCTTCCAAAATAACCGTCTTTTTCAGCACTTTTTCAGCAAAATCCTTCACTCTTGCAAGGTCACTCTCAATCTCCGACTTAATGACAGCTTCTTTCTTCTCAATAGACTCAATCCTTTCCCTAACATCCTCAGCTTCTTTTAAAATTTCCTTTAATTTTGACTCTTCCTCGCCAAGCCTCTTCTTTGCTTCATTCTTTTCAATCTTTTTATTCATCTCAATCTGCTTTCTTTGAATCTCATTCATCTTCCAGAACACAGAACCAAAAAAATCAAAGTTAATAATTTCCTGAAGCGCTCCAAGCCTCTTCTCTTTTTCCCTGTCCTTAAGCTCAATGGACCCGTCCTCAATCGCTTTTATTATTTCCGCAAGAACCCTCTTGAAAATATCCGCTTTAGGGTCTTTTTTTAACGCAGCCATTGGGTTAGCAACAAACAATTCAAGCATTTCTTTATCTTCAACAGGAAGCTTCCACCTTCCGGAATCAACAAGCTGCTTAAACCTCTGAAGAGGCCTGTCAATGTTTAAGAGAAGCGCGCTGATTTCAGTCTTCAAATCCTGCTTCTGGCTCATAAGAGCAGTCATTTCCTCTTCAAGCTTCGCATACTCACCCATCTCTGCTCCGGACTTAAAACCACCGAGCTTATTCTCCTGACTCACAGCAACAGTTTCCTTTCCGCTAAGCTCCTCATTAAGCCTCTTCTTTTCTTCAAGGAGTTTTCTAAACTCTTTCTTCTTTTTTAGAACAATTCCGACGCTCTCCTTAGTCTTCTCAAACTCAAAAAGCGCTCCCGCTTTTTTGTAAGCCTCGTTAAGCTCGTGAAGAGAGTTAAGCATCTCCTGCAAAGACTCTCCAAGTCCCTTCATTTCATCCTTAAAATAAAAACTCGTGTAAGCAATGTTCTTTCTAAAAGCCACAAGTTCGGTTGCAAGCAGAGAATAACTCTCGCCGCAGTAATGCCGGGCGTCCTCAAGCGTATTGCCCCTGTCAAGAGGATTTGTCTTCTCAAGAATCTTTCGAAGCTGATTCACAATCTGATTCTTTGCAGTAAGAGCCGCCTTATTCAGCCTCTCATTAGGCTTGCCTTCAAGCTCCTTTGAGTCAATATCATTCACAATCCCCAGCGCTCTTGAATGAACATACTTAAGCTCGGAAAGCTTCTTTGCAGTAAGCTCTTCAAGCTCGCTTTTTTGGAGCAAAAAACTTTTCTCAATAAGCATCGGGATGTTTTCAATGCTGGTCCTAAGCACAGCAGGCTCTCTTCTAAAAGCCCCCGTGAAAAGAGAAATAATTTTGGCGAAAAAAGTGAAAACCATTGACTAATTCTGGAATTAAACATTTTAATACCATTGCTTTTTGCGGTAGAGCGCGGCAGGGCGCATAAAGAAGCTTTAAATTATGCCCTAAGCGAAGATGTTTATGCAGCACGAAGAAATGCACGGCGAAAGAAACGAAAAAGGGTTCTTTGACGCGTTAAAAAAAATGGCAGAGGAAGTAAAGAAAAGAGACGACTTTGTAGTAATCTTCCACCACGACGCCGACGGGTGCGCAAGCGGGAGCATCGCAATAAAAGCCCTTGAAAGGGAAGGAAAAAAAGTTTCCCGAAAATGCCTCAAACAACTCTACCGCGAAAATATTCCTGAAATACGAGCGCTTGGAAAAAATTATTTATTCGTAGATTTTGGAAGCGGGCAAATGGACTACTTAATGGAAGAATTTGGAAAAGAATTTTTTGTTTTAGACCACCACCAATCCGTAATGATAAACGGAGAACTCCCAAAACACGAGTGGCACATAAACCCCCTTCTTTTTGGAATAAACGGGGGCACAGAAATCTCGGGCGCGGGAGTGACTTTCTTCTTCGCGCTAGCGCTTAACGAAAAAAACTCTGACTTAAGCACGCTTGGAGTGGTAGGGGCGCTTGGCGACATGCAGGACTTCAACTACGAAGCGGCGCTTGTCGGAATGAACCGCAAAATAATCGACATCGCAGTAAAAGAAAAAATACTTGAAGTGAAAAAAGACATTCGCCTATACGGCAGAATATCGCGTCCCCTTGTGTCATTTTTGATGTTCTCCTCAAACCCGATCCTCCCAAACCTGACCGCAAACCAAGACAACTGCAAAGCACTCCTCACAGACTTAGGAATTCCTCTAAAAGACCCTTTCACTGAACAATACCTTTCTTACGAAGACTTAACGCAGGAACAAAAACGCGCTCTGACATCCGCGTTGATAATAAACCTCGTTGAAAACAACATGCCTGAATGGAAAGTGAAAGAACTCATAGGCGAAGTATACACGCTCCTAAAAGAAAACCCCAAAAGCCCGCTAAGAGACGGAAAAGAATTTGCCACAATGCTTAATGCGTGCGGAAGAAACAAACACCCTGAAATAGCGCTGAGCGTGTGCCTGGGAGACCGCCACGAAGACTACTCAAAAGCAATCGCGCTTATGGACGCGCACAGAGAAAACCTCCGCAGAGGAATTGAATACGTGCAAACGCACGGAATAGATGAGAAAAAATCATTCTACTTTGTGGACGCCGGAACAAACATAGATGAGTCAATAATAGGAATAATAGCAGGAATGCTTTACGGCTCAATAATCCAAGAAACAAAACCAATAATTGCGCTCGCAAGAAACAACGACGGCACGATTAAACTTTCGGGAAGAGGAACAAGCGATTTAGTGAGGCGCGGATTAAACATCGGGGGCGCGCTAAAAGAAATATCAAAAGAAATTGAAGGAGTGGAAGGGGGCGGGCACAAAATAGCCGCCGGAGCAAAAGTTCCTGAAGAAAAACTCGACGAATTTTTAACTCGGCTTGAAGAAATACTGCTCGCCCAAGTCCAAAAAGGATATTGAAACTCAAATTGCTATATTTTTTTATAAAAACATCTGCAGGAAAAGAACAAAAATGATTCCAAGAAGCAAAGCAAAAATTGTCTGGTGATTAGTAACCCTCGCACACGAAGCAGGGATGAGTTCCTCTCCAGCAATGTAAATCATTACGCCCGCAGTTATTCCGCTGATGAGTCCGATAGCGCTCATTGGAATAAACTGGTACAAATAATAAGCAAACAAAAAACCTATGAGTGTTGGAAGCGCCGTGATTGAAGCAAGCATAAACGCCTTGCGCTTATTTTTAGTAATCGCGTAATAAGGCGCGGAAGTGGAAATGCCTTCAGGAATGTGGTGAAAAGCAATCGCAATGGCAATAGTCAAAGTAAGAGTAAAATTAGTCGCAAAACCGATTGCAATAGCCATGCCTTCCGGAAAATTGTGGAAAAACATTCCAATCATTAAAAAAAGCGGCGTCTTTTTGTTGATCTTCCCGTGCTTATGGCTAGAATCCATTAAATGCAAATGGTCGCTGATTTTTGGAACAAGCGACTCAATCCCGAACATGAAAACAGCCCCGATTACAACTCCGATTAACGCGATAAGAATCGATGAAAGCGCGATTGAAGCGGGAATCAGTTCAAGAAAAGAAATAGCAAGCATTACACCTGCTGCAAAAGCAAGCATGTTGAAGACAAAAGCGTCCGAAGGCTTTCGCACTACTCCCAGATAAGAGCCAAAAATCGGTCCAATAATCGCAAGAACAAGAACAATTACTATCTCTTCAAACCCGCTCATAAAATAAAACCTGTTCAAAACGTTATTAAAGAAACTCTCAAAGGAATGTTTTTAACTATAAATAAACATACTTATCAGTACTTTAAAGCATTATTGGGAGAGATTGGGATGGTAAGCGCAAAAGAAGCAAAAATGGAGATTAAAGAATTTCTAAAAAGCAGGGTTCCTGAAGTAGAGAAAGAAATAGAAAAATTCATTCCAAGAAAACCGACAAAAAAATGGATAGAAAGCGCGCTTGGAAAAACGGTTTTTGAACTTGACTTACTTGCATACGAAAAAGGAGTGAACGAACCAATCTGGGAACTCCTTGACCGAGGCGGAAAGAGATTTCGACCAGTAATGACATGCCTTGTTGCAGAAGCAGTCGGAGGAACCTGGGAAGACGCCCTAAAACTCGCTCCAATGGTTGAAATAATCCACAATGGAACTCTCATGCAGGACGATGTTGAAGACGACTCGCAGGCAAGAAGAGGAAAACCATGCACGCACAAAGTATACGGCGTGGACACAGCAGTAAACACAGGAACAATAATGTACTTCTGGCCGATGGTGAAAATACTTACAGACGAATACAAACTCGGCGACAAAAAACGCCTGCAAGTGTACGACATATTTCTGCGCGAACTCTTGCGCGTATGCTCAGGACAAGCATGGGACATAGCGTGGCACCACGGAGGATTCACTCCAAACGAAGCAGAGTACCTAAACATGTGCCTAAGCAAGACAGGCGTGCTTACAAGATTCGCCTGCCAGCTCGGAGCAATCAGCGGAGGCGCTTCAAAGGAACAATTCGACGCGCTTGGAGACTTCGGGCAGATAGTAGGAGTGGGGTTTCAAATACAAGACGACATACTTGAATTGACTGAAGACAAATTCAAGGAAGGAAAAGGAAGCATAGGCGGAGACATACACGAAGGAAAAAGAACCCTGATAGTGATAAGGACTATTGAAAAAGCAAATCCAAAAGACAAAGCAAGACTTGTTGAAATTTTGGACTCGCACACGCTTGACCCAAAAGTAATACAAGAAGCACTTGACATAATAAACAAATACGACGGAATACCATACGCGAAGAAAAGAGCAGAAGAACTCGTGCTTGACGCGTGGAAAAAAGCAGACAAGGTTCTAAAAGAAAGCAACGCAAAGACGCTGCTCAAGAAATTTGCAGAATACTTGGTTGACAGAAAAATATAAAGTTAAATAAAAACAAAAACGCTTTGGCGGGTTGTTTGAGGGGGAATGAAAAATGGCAGCAGCAAAATTAAGCGCAACTGAAAAAAGAAAAAAAGAGCACTTGGAGCTTTGCGCAAAAAAAGACGTGCACTTCCACAAAAAGACAACCCTGCTTGACGAAGTGGAACTTGACTACAAATGCCTTCCAGAAATAAGCATGAACGAAGTGGACCTCTCAACAGAATTCTTAGGCAAACAATTTTCTTTCCCGTTCATGGTCAGCGCAATGACAGGCGGGGCCCAAATAGCAAAACAAGTAAATCTTGAAATCGCCTCAGCATGCCAGGAAATGGGAATAGGAATGGGCTTAGGCAGCATGAGAGCAATGCTCCAGCAACCATCGCTTACAGAAACGTATTATATCAGAGACGCTGCGCCAGACATATTTTTAGCCGGCAACATCGGAGCCGCCCAGCTAAAACAATACACGCCGGACGAACT
>CAZJAE010000006.1:0-1581 GCA_964544205.1 uncultured archaeon | reverse complement strand
ACGAACTAAACGAAGCCCTTGAAGCAGTAGGCGCCGACGCGCTCGCAATCCACATGAACGCTGCGCAGGAAGCAGTTCAGCCCGAAGGCGATGCGGACTTTTCAGCGCTCATAGTAAAAGTCGCAGAATTTGCCGAACAAATAAAAATTCCTGTTTACGTAAAAGAAGTGGGGCACGGAGTTTCATACGATGTAGCATACGCGCTCAAAGGAACAAACATCAAAGCAATAGACGTTCAGGGAGCTGGCGGAACAAGCTGGACAGCAGTAGACGCGCTAAGACACAAAGAAGGATTCGGTTTAGCATTCAGAGAATTTGGAATACCAACCGCGGCATCAGTAGTTGCAGTAAAATCCGCGCTTTATGGAACGGACAAAAAAATAATCGCTTCAGGCGGAATACGAACCGGACTTGACGCGGCAAAAGCAATAGTGCTCGGCGCAAACCTAACAGCAGCCGCAATGCCAGTTCTTCAAGCCCAGCAAAAAAAAGGCGAAGAAGGAATAATCCACTACCTAAGCGGGCTTAAAAGAGAAATGAGCATAACTGCTTTCCTCTTAGGATGCAAAAACATAAAAGAAATGCATGAAGAAAAGCCGCTCATAATGGGCAAATTAAACGAATGGCTAAGCAATAAATACTAGTTTTGCTGTCAAGTTCGTATGCAAAACAACCGCAAAACAAGGGCTCAAGGAACAATAGAATACTTAGTAGTCCTTGCCGTAGTAATAGTAATAGCTCTTGTAGTAGTCGGGATAATTTCAGGAATGTTTGGCGACAGTTCACAGCAAGTCCTGAGCGGAAGCGAATCACTCAAAAACGTGTCAAACACAGCGGGAATAAACGTTGTTGATTCAATAGCCGACCCAAGCGGAAACGGAATAATCACACTTCAAAATCTTTCCCCAGATACAGTAACAATATCAACAATAACTACTCCAGAGGGCGGAGGGGGCACTTACAACACTAACGTGTCTTCAGGAGATTCAAAAACATTCTCTTTAAACGATCTTAACGCAAGCTGTCTATGCTCCGCGGGAGAAACCCGAAAAACCTGCAACTTTATTTTTGTAATAACAACCGCGTCAGGACTTGAAAAACAAGAAAACGTTTCAATAACAGTCGACTGCTCGGCAAATACTGTGAACCCCGGCAACAATGTAATCCCGCCGGTAGATTCAACCCCGCCAAGCGTGGTTCTAAACACTCCTCAGGCAGGTGTGAACAATTATTCTCCATTAGTTGACTTCAATTACACTGCTCTTGATGATACTGCAGTTACGAGCTGTTCTCTAATGATAAACGGTTCAACAACAGAAACAGACTCGACAGCTCCGTTTGGGGCATTTTCAAGAAACCTGTCCTTAGGTTCATACACTTGGACAGTGTCATGCAGGGACGCGCAAAATAACACGACAACTCCTGCAGCACGCGACTTAAACTTATTCACAGCATTCCCTGTAAGCTACTTCTTTTACAAAGACGGCTGGCCTTCATCAACAATAAAGAAAATATCCTCCTCAACAGGAAATGTCCTCTCCACACCAAGCGTTGCAGACATTGACTGGTACCACGCGTTCT
>CAZJAE010000005.1:0-18378 GCA_964544205.1 uncultured archaeon | reverse complement strand
GTCCACCTCGCGGCGGCAATGGAAGGAACACACGAAGAAATATGGAGAACAAATGTGGAAGGAACACGAAACGTGCTAAAAGCCGCAATAGCCCAAAAAGCCAAAAAATTTGTGTTCATGAGCACTACCGGAGTATATGGATTCACAAAACACGACGTTCACGAAGAAAGCCAGACAAACCCTGAAAACTCTTACGAAAAAAGCAAAGTAGAAGGAGAAACAATAGTGCTTGAAGAAAGAGAAAAAATCAATGTATCAATAGTAAGAAGCGCAATGGTTTTTGGAGCAAACGAATACTGGAGAAAAATGTTCAAAATGCTTGAAAAAAAATACCCCCTGCCATGCAGCGGAGAAAACAAATTCCAAATAATATATGTAAAAGAACTAGCAGGCGCAATAGCGACAGTAATTGAGAAGGGAAAAAACGGAGAGATATACTTAGTTTCTGGAAAAGAAAAACCGACGCTCAACGAATTCTGCGAAACAGTGCAGGAAGCGCTCGGACTGGAAAAAGGAATAACACACATACCATCATGGGCAGGACTCGCAATAGGACAAATGATGGGAATAACGCTTTTAACGCAAGACAATATTCGACACATAAGCAAAGAAAGACACTACCACACCGAAAAGATAGAAAAAATAGGGTGGACACAGAAAACAACGCTAAAAAACGCTGTGAAAGAAGTCGCAGAAGAATTCAAAAAACAAAAAAACGCAAAAACTACTTCTTAGCCTTTGCGCCCTTCTTAACAGACTCAACCATCTTCTCAAGCTTTGACTTAACTTCAGAATCAAGCTTAGTCTTCTCAATAGCAGAACCTACATGAACCACATCAGCCCCGCTTGAAATACAGTCAAAAGCAAACTCAGGCGTCCTAACTCCGCCCGCAACCACGAGAGGAACATCAATAACTGCCTTAGTCTGGGCAATCATTTCCTTAGGAGCAGGCTCTGGAGCTCCCCCTCCGGACTCCAAAATAACCATCTTCGAACCCAAATACTGCCCTGCAAGCGCAGTAGCCGCAGCAAGATAAGAAAGATTCCTTGGAATCAACTGGGCTCGGCCCATAAAACCAACAGCCCTCCCAGGCTCTACAATAATATACGAAGTAGGAATAACTTCAATACCCATCTTCTTTATCGGAAAAGCAGAAGCTGTCTGCGCGCCGGAAATATAGTAAGGGTCGTTAGAATTAAGCATGGACATGAAATAAATCGCGTCAGCAAGCTTTGAAAGCGTGGCAATATTCCCCGGAAAGAGAATAGACGGCAAAGAAGATTTATCCTTAATCGCAAGAAGCGTATCATCAAGAATCTTCCCCTGCGCTCCAAGAGAACCGCCGACAGCAATCGCAGAAACGCCGGCCTTCTCGGCAATAGAAGCAATCTTTCCAGCCTGTTCAGGAGACTGATTAGGCGGGTCAATAACCAAAAAAAGCATTCCAGCCTCTTCCTTTAACTGATCTATTAGCTTTGAATAAACTTTGCCGTCCTTCATAAACTTCACTAAAAAATTAGGAAAAAACGAGTATAAAAAGCAATGCCCAAGCCAAAAAGCACGGCAAAACAAAACTCACTCAAAATACTGCCTGCGCTCATAAATCAACTTCTCAAGCTCGGCAAGGGACTTGTAATAATAAATATTCTCAATCTGCTCATGAAAAGCCTTAGGCAACTTGGATTCAATACAACGCTCATCAATAAAAAGATGAATATTCTTAAGCTTAGGATCCTTAAGAGAACCGTACTTCTGGTGATACTTCATAAAAGAAATCTCAATCATAACGCCAGGAGTGATTCCAAGACACACCACGCAGTTTGAAAGAGTAATAAAAGACCCGTCAAGCTTATACACATCGCCATTAATCGGCTTTAAATCAAACTGGGACAAATTCTTCCCAAAATACTTCAACCCGTAAAAAGCATCCCTGTCAGGATAATAAGCAAGCGGCTTTTTGCCGGAAATTTTTCCAAACTCAACGCCAATATCAGAATACACGCCGTCGCTTGGCGTAATAACAACATCGCTAAAATGCTTGGCAAAAAAATTAGCATAGTCGGATACAAACTTCTTATACTCGCTCTCCTTAAGCTTCCCAAAACGCCACAAAACAGAAGCGTCAGAAACGCCGATAATCGTGCACTGCATAAAAAAAGCCTTAACAAACTGAATTAAAATACATACTAAAGGGGCAATATAATACACAACACGGCAAAAGACACCAGAAAGATTATAAAACACTTGCAAAGAAAAAATAAATAACTCAAAACAAAACAAACACGTGAAACAAGATGGCAGAAAGAGAAATCGGGGAAATAATAGAAGAAATAGCAGCAAAAACTTCAAGAGACCCAAGCGAAATAAAGACACTCATAGACGCCAAAGTCGCGAAATTTGCAGGACTGCTCACCGAACAAGGCGCGGCATACATGGTGCAAAAAGAACTCGGACTCAAACAAGAAACACTCGAACAAATGACGATAGCGCAACTCACGGACGGAATGAAAGGAATAGAAGTAAAAGGAATAGTAGAATCAATATTCCCGTTGAAAGAATTTGAAAAAAACGGAAAAAAAGGAAAACTCAAATCATTTATACTCACAGACGGAAACGGGGAAGTGAGAGTAACGCTCTGGAACGACCAGACCGACAAATACGAACTCACAAAAGGAAGCGAAATCTGCCTAAGCAACGTGCTTGTAAGCACATACAATGAAAAAAAACAAGTAACTCTCGGATTCAACGGAACAATACAAATACTCAACAAAAAAGAAGAGCAATTTGAGAAATTAAGCGACTTAAAATCAGGCGTTAACGGGATTAACATTGCCGGAAGAATAATGAGAAAATTCCCGCAAAAAGACTTTGCAAGCGGAGAAAGAAAAGGAAAACTCTGCTCATTCCAATTCGGAGACGAAACAGCGCTCCTCCGCGCAACAGCATGGAACGACAAAGCGGACGAAATTGAAAAATTCAACGAAGGCGACGTAATAGAAATAAAAAACGCCTACACAAAAGAAGGACGCTTCGGAGTAGAACTCCACTTGGGATACACTGCCCAAATAAGCGAAAGCACAAAAGAAATGCCCACAAATGCAGAAATACTAAAAGAAAGCATGCAGGAGAAAAAAATCAACGCGCTGACAGACGGGGAAAACAGCGTAATAAGCGGAAAAATAACAAACGTGGAAAAAGGAAACTTTATGTTCGAAGTATGCTCAAAATGCGGAAAAAAAATAATGAAAACAGAAAACGGAATCCTCTGCGACAACTGCGGAGAAACAACCGCAAAAAAGAACGCAGTAGTATCGCTTTTGATTGAAGACGACACGGCAAGCATAAAGACAAACTTCTTCGGCAAAAACGCGCTAACAGCACTTGGACTCGGACAAGAAGAGCTTGAAACTAATTTAAACGCAAAATCAACAGACGTGTTCACAGCAGAAATGAACGGAAAACTCTCTGGAAAAGAAATAAAGGTATACGGATACCAGAAAATAAACAGCTTCTCCGGAAACACTGAATTCAGCGCAAGAGAAATACTCTAAACAGGCGACTATTTATTGGAATCCAAAAATTCCAACGCTTTTTTTGAAAGAGGCAAATCTTTTCTTTTAAAAAACAACAAAATCTCTTTTGTTGCTGCGTCATCCCCAACAGAAATCCTAATTAAATCACTAATGACTATTGTCCCTAAAATCAAAGGAAACTTCTCATAATCAATCTGCTTAATTTTAGAAAAAGGCAGTGAAAAATTCTCTAACAAAGACTTACATTCTATCCTGTCTTCAAAAAGAATGACTTTTATAAAGAAATATTTAATACCTTCAGAATCAATAGGAAAAATGTCAACCCCAAAAAAAGGAACCAATAACCCGTTTTTACCAATCTTGTCAGGAACTTTGAAATTTTTTAGACTGCTTTTATGTCCCTTAGAATTAAGCAAATAAATAACAATAAATATAATTATTATTACAAGCGCCCCATAGCCAATAACAGGACCTGTTAAATCTGCAGGCAATAAAATAAGTTCAAACATTAATAAAACCTAAACGCAACAAGTATAAAAACAGGATTATTTTATTCGAACCTCAATTTTATTAAACACTTCTTCAATATTCTTCAAAAAGTTTTCCAGAGTTGAATTATTATCCACTCTATAATCAGCCATCTTAATACAATCCAAATTCTGCTGCTTAAAGAGTCCTGGATCGCTAAGCTCCATATCCTCTTTTGCTTTAAACTCCTCAAAACTTGCAACATCGCCGTGCTCGTTAGGATTATTTTTTACCCTATTCACAGTATTAGCGTAGCGTTTCTTAATATCGGCAAAAGGCTCAACCACTACTCCGCCAAGAGACTTCAACGCCAACACCTCGGCAGGATTTCTAAGAGAAGTAATCACCACGCGCGGATTTTTATCCAAGAGCTTAAGCGGTTTTCTAATCCAATAATCATTCCCCTCCGATTCCCTCATCTTGTTACCCAAAAAACGCATCTCTTCCCTGTCCAAATAATTCCTGCCCATTTTTTTAAGCTCGGACCTAATCTCTTCACCCAAATCAACATGAACAAAACCGTGATTCCCAACCAAATAACTGGCAAGCGTGTCCTTGCCAGAACCATTCAAACCCACAACCCCCACAAGAAGCCTTGAAAGAGGATAATTATTTTCAGCCATGATGACTAAATAAGAAGTCAAAAGAATTAAAGCCTTGCCCACGCATCAAAACTCAACTGATTTTCTCGCAAGAACCCCTGCGTCAAAAGGATGCTTAACTTTTTTAAAATTAGTAACATAATCACCCAGCTCAAAAATCAAAGGATGCTCTTTGTGAGACCCTGTGACTACAAGCTCGACAGAAGGAGACTTGGACTTAATCACCGAAACAACATCAAGCTCCTTAAGAAGACCCAAATCAAGACAATACAACAATTCATCCGCAACAATCAAATCAAAATCGGAAGACGCCACAGCCGATTTTAAAAAACTCAACGCCTCAAAAGCCCCGCTAATCGCATCCTTAGTAAGAGAAGTTTTAATCACCCAGTCCTTTGAGCCAAACTGCTTAAAAGAAAAATTAGGATTAGACTTAAAAGAAATTATTTCCCCGTACTGGCCGAACTGTTCCTGGGGAAACTTCATGAACTGAACCAAAAGCACTTTTTTGCCATGCCCCAAAAAACGAGAAATCAAACCCATTGCAGCAGTGGTCTTACCCTTGCCGTTGCCAAAATAAATGTGAACCAATCCATCCATAAACAATACAAAAGAATTAATGCGAAAAAAATAAAACATGGCGCTAAAAAAACCTGCGCGCCAAAAATACTCACTTTAACTGCAGCCGCTTGTAGCTCCGCAATCCTCGCAAACAGTGCAAGTGCCGTTTCTTCTAACCTTCATGCTGCCGCACTCCCTGCAAGACTGGCCAGTGTAACCCTTGGACTTTGCAATAGAAACATCATCAGAAGCAGCTGAAGACTTTGCGGGCGGAGATTGGGTTATTGAAGAATCAATCTTCTTATCCACAAAAGCATTCGTGTCATCAATAGGCGCAGAAAGAGTCGACTGAACAGCGACTTTTAAATTATCCTTCTTAGCCTCTTCAAGCGCATCCTGAAGATGAAGTCAAGGATTGAAGTGCAGGACTTGATGCTGTCATGCCCGACAACCATTCCGCTCGGCTCAAACCTAGTGAAAGTGAACGAATCCACAAACTCTTCAAGCGGAACTCCGTACTGAAGAGCCTTGCTGATTGCAACCGAGAAACAAGCAAGAAGACTCCTATACGCCGCCCCTTCCTTATACATTGAAATAAAGAGTTCGCCAAGAGCACCGTCCTCATACTCGCCGGTCTGGATGTAAATCTTGTGCCCGTCAATGCTAATCTCCTGAGTAATGCCCCTCCTCTTCTTAGGAAGACGCCTTCTCTGCGCAGACTGAACAACAGCCTCATGAACCTGCTTAGGACCGATAGTTTCATCAACATCATCCTCGGCAGTAACTTTAAGCAACTCTTCAGCAATATCGCCCGAAACAGCGTTAAGCGGCTGGGACAACTTGCTCCCATCCCTGTAAAGCGCGTTACTCTTAAGCATGCTCTTATGCGACAAAAGATACGCTTTCTCAATATCAGCAATAGATGCGTGCGAAGGCATGTTAATAGTCTTTGAAATAGCTCCTGAAAGGAAAGGCTGAACAGACGCCATCATCTTAATGTGAGCGTCCCAAGCAATGAACCTCGTCCCGTACTTGCCGCACTTATTCGCGCAGTCAAAAACACTCAAATCGCCCTTTCTCAAATGAGGCGCGCCCTCAATAGTCATTGCGCCGCACACAAACTTATTAGTCTCCTCAATCTCGGACTTTGAAAAACCAAGCGCCTTAAGCATGTCAAAAGAATTGTCATTAAGCTCAGCGTCAGAAAAACCAAGACTCTTGCAAAACTCTTCGCCAAGAACATACTTGTTGAAAATAAACTTAATATCAAACGCGGACTTCATGCCAGCCTCAAGCTTAGCAATCTCCACATCAGAAAACTTCTTCGCCTTAAGCTTCTCAATAGTAATTCCAGGACAACCAACAAGCGTAGCGTGCCCCAAAAGATAATGCTCAATCTCCTTAATCTGAGACTCTGAATAACCAAGAGTCTTCAACGCGAAAGGAACGCTTGAATTCACAATCTTAAAATAACCCCCGCCCGCAAGCTTCTTGAATTTAACAAGCGCAAAATCAGGCTCAAGACCAGTAGTGTCGCAATCCATCAAAAGACCAATAGTCCCGGTAGGAGCAAGCAATGATACTTGTGCGGTTCTAAAACCAACTTCCTCGCCAAGCGAAAGAGCATTCGACCAAGCTTCCTTGCCCTTCTCAACAATCTCAACAGGACACAAGTCCGCGTCAAACTTAACCGGACGAATTGACAAACCCTCATAACTTGACTCGCTCTCGGAAAAAGCGGCGCGCTTATGATTCCTAATAACCCTAAGCATATGCTCCTTATTCTTATCATACTCGCTAAAAGCCCCGAAAAGCTGAGCTATCTCAGCACTAGTCTCGTACGAAACGCCAGTCATCAGCGAAGTAATGCCCGCCGCAAGAGCCCTTCCATCATCGCTGTCATAAGGCAAGCCAAGAAGCATCAACATGCTCCCAATATTAGCATAACCCAAACCAAGCGAGCGGGTCTTGTAAGTAACATCCGCAATCTCCTTGCTCGGGAACTGCGCCATCACAACAGAAATCTCAAGAACAATAGTCCAAAGCCTAACCGCGTGAACAAACTCATCAACCATGAACTTCCCAGTCCTTGTGTTAAGGAACTTCACTAAATTAATCGAAGCCAAGTTGCACGCAGAATTATCAAGGAAGAAAAACTCGCTGCAAGGATTACTCGACCTAATCGGGCCCGAAGCCGGACACGTGTGCCACTCATTAATCGTAGAATAAAACATTACGCCAGGATCAGCGCAATTCCAAGCAGCATAACAAATCTTATCCCACAGCTTACGCGCAGGAAGAGTCTCGCAAACAGAACCGTTAGTTCTCCACTTCAAATCCCAATTACCGTTAGAATCAAGCGCCTCAAAAAAAGAATTTGGAATAACTACAGAATTGTTCGAGTTCTGGCCTGCAACAGTGTAATAAGCCTCGCTCTCAAAATGCGTGTCATACTCCTTAATATCCATCGAGCACTTGCCCTGCTGAGCAAGCTGAAGCGCCCTAAAAACATAATTAAGAGGAACGCCAAGCGAAAGAGCCTTCTTAACAGCAAGCTTAAGCGGAGCGCTCTTCTCAGGATCATAACACTTAGAATCGCACGCAAGCTTCATGACTTTATTAATCTGCTTCGAGCAAACCTTGCTCCCCGCAACCAAATCAGCAACCTTCTTCTCCTCTTCCATCTTCCAATCAATGAACTCCTTAATCTCTGGATGGTCAATATCAAGCGCAACCATCTTAGCAGCCCTTCTGGTAGTTCCGCCGCTCTTAATGCTCCCGGCAACAGTATCATAAATTTTTAAATAACTCATCAGCCCGCTTGAAACACCGCCCCCGCTGAGCTTCTCGCCTTTTCCCCTAAGAGTAGAAAAATTAGTCCCGGTTCCAGAACCGTGCTTAAAGAGACGACCCTCCCTCTTCACAAGGTCAAAAATACCACCCTCTTCCATAAGAGAGTCCTTAACATACTGAATGAAACACGCGTGAGGCTGAGGACGAGCATACGCATCATCACTCAAAACAACTTCCCCTGCAACAGGGTCGTAATAATAATGCCCGTCGCTTGCCCCGGAAAAACCATACATCCAGTTAAGCCCGGTGTTAAACCACTGCGGGCTGTTAGGCGCAGCCATTTGAGAAACAAGCATATACTTTAATTCATCCTCAAAAGCGCTTGCGTCATCCACAGAATCAAACATGCCTTCCTGTTCGCCCCAAGCCCTCCAACAACCAGCAAGCCTGCTTAATAGACCTCTCCCTGCCGTTAGCAGGAGCGCCCTTCTTTGGAACGCCGTTAGAATCACACTCAGGAACCTTAGCCCTCTTAAAATACTTCTGGGCAAGAATGTCAGTGGCAGTCTGGGACCAAAAAGAAGGAACTTCAACATCATTCTGCTCAAAAACAACAGAACCATCAGGGTTCCTAATAGAGCTTTTCCTCAATTCAAACTTAAAAGAATCAAAAACATTCTGCCCTTTTTTTGTAAAAACCCTACTTACCTTTAACCCCTTAGCCATTTACCCCACTACCCCTAAAATTCGCAAGAAAACCGGTTCAATTACTCAACAATATCCAAAACGCGCCTCTTAAGCTCAATCTTATTTGGAGCCCCGCGGACAACATCCACAACAGAACCGTCCTTAAAAATCAAAAAAGTCGGAAGACTAGTAACGCTGAACTTGTGAGCCAAGTCCTCAGCCTCAGTAACGTTAACCTTCAACACCTTTGCTTTGCCTGAAAGCTCATTTGAAAGAGTATCAAGGTGAGGCATGAAAGAAACACAATGCGGGCACCACTCAGCCCAAAAATCAACAAGAACAACTCCACTGCTTACTTCACTTTCAAAATTACCTGAAAAGGCCATTTACTATCACCCCGATTTTAAAAAAAACTAAAACCAAAACATAAAAGATTCTGGAGTTTAAAAAGCTATGTCCCAGAAATGATAAAAATCGAAAAGCTAACAAAAATAAGAAAGTCAAACAAAAATAACACTAAAATTCACTAATGTTGGACAAAATAGTTAAAAAAGCTAAGAAAATAAATGAAAAAAGTTCTATAACACAACTGCAAAACACAACACAAATGAAAAATAAAAAAATAATAAAAAAACAAACTAACTTTCGCAAACAAATCCAAAAAAATACGCAAAAAATATTTACCGCGGCGCAAACTGCCAAAAATACTGTGAAAAAAGAAGAAAAAACAAAACAAAAACACAAAACAACACAAAAAAATGAAAAAATATAAAAAAACAGATAAAAAACTTAAAAAAAAGAAAAACTAATTATAAAATGACTCAATTTTTTCAAGACGCCAAGAAATATTTAGCGGACCGCTAATAACATAATCCTTAATCCCCGCAGAAGCATAATTATTATCCACATAAAGCGCCCAATAATGCGTTGAAGGAGCATCAACGCCATAAATAGAAGACACCATAACACCAAAATCATATTCTTTATACTCCATGTTATCTCCAAGAAGATCCACCATGGCGCCAAAAGCATTTGTGCCAGCATTAAAATCCTTAGTTTCAGAAAAGATCAAAGTATTTGAATCATCAAAAACAGAAAAAGACACTGGATATGACAATACTTCCTGCGAAGGCTGGCTCTCTGAAGCAACACAACCAAAAACAGCAAAAAATAAGAAAAGAACTGCAACAAAAACAATTGCTTTTGCTTTGCTCACCAAACCCACCCGCTGAACTTAACTAAAACATCCCCAAACGGAGCAAAAACCTTAACCCTGCCAAGCCCCTTCGCAACCTGCCTGCTAATTACCGGGTCAAAAAGACACGCAAACACCAAAGTATAAGAAGACGCGCTGATTAAATGATAAATCGTGAAAGGAATCTGCCCGAGAACCGTGGCAACAAAACTCTGATTAAAAATAAAAGTGCTCATACCAGGGCCTGTGATGGCATCAAAAATCAAAACCCCTGCAATGCTCCCAAAAAAATAATGCTTGATTGAAAGAGACTTTACCTTAGAAAAAGCCAAACCCAAAACAAGAACAGTGAAAGCATACGTAAGAGCCGTCACAAGCGTCCAAACTCCGAGCTTGTTTGTAATAATATCAAAAGAAACCATCGCAATTATTGCAAAAACAATTCCTGAAAGGACATTCTTCCTCGCTGAAGGAAGCGCAAGACCCAAAATAGGATCATTATTCGGGAAAAACCTAAAAAACCTCAACGCGTTTGCAAAAAACAATTTCAACACGAAACCAACGAACGACATACTTAAGCCATAATAAGAACTGTTTAAAAAAACACCAGTGGAAACGTTTGTAAAAGGCAATAAAACATGGATGAAGAAGTGCTGGTAATAGAGAGAACCAAACTATTTGGAAAAAAAGACGAAAACGCGTTCACAGGGTTCAAAACCGCGCAAGAATTCAAAATAAATGAAGAAGCAATGAAAAGCGCCCACTTTAGACTACGCAAAACTACAAGCCCGACACAAGAACTGCCCGCCGAAGAAGATGCAAAATACAAACAAATAATTCCTTATATGATTGTAACGCACAAAAACAAAATATTCTGCTGCCAAAGAACCCCAAAAGGGACAGAAAACAGGCTCCACAACAAATACTCAATAGGAATGGGCGGACACCTAAACCAAATAGACGTCAAGGAAAAAACAAACCTGATTGAAGAAGGAATGAAAAGAGAGCTGTCTGAAGAAATTGATTACCACGGAACCCCCAAAACAAAAATACTCGGGTACATAAACGACGATTCAGGAGAAGTTGAAAAAGTACACTTTGCAATAGTGTATGAAATACAGCTGGTTGACGAATACGCCGCGACAAAAGAAGCCAAACTCATAAATAGCAGACTCATGACGCTTGAAGAAATAGAAAAAATAGAAGACTCGCTTGAAAACTGGAGCAAAATAGTGTACAAATACCTAAAAACGCACAAGCAAAACTAATAATAAGCCCGGGAAACGCTAATTATTTACAAAACAAATCACACAAAGTGATAAAATGAGAAAATGGCTGAAGCGAACAGGAATTGCTCTTGGAATAGGGGCAGCAGTAATGGGCGGAACAATGGCTGTGAAACACGCAAAAAATACCCCGCAGACAAACCGCGCAGCAATTGAAAGAAAAATAAACACAACAAACGCGGCAAGACTAAAAGAAACTCAAATAGTTGGACAAAAGGCAAAAATACTCAGCGCTGAAGAAAGAATCAGAATAGAACAAAAGAGAAAAACAGACATTGCTGCATTCTTCCACAAAAAAGAACCAACAGTGTCAAAAATAATAAGCACAAACTCAATGACAATACTCTGGGATGGATTCTCAAAAGCATTCACAAAGCAGGGACTCAAATTCGGAGAAGCGGAATTTGACAGGTCAATGGCTGCGCTAAAAGACAAACTCAAAAACTCCCCAGGAACAAGAAAAACATGGATTGAAAACTACCCAGTCGGAGAAACCGGACAAACAAGATACGGCAAAAAACTCCGCGACCAAGTATCGATGACAAGCGTGCACAACCCAGAAGCCGACGCAAGAGTAGAAAGAGTAGAAACAATACTTGAAGAATCATCCAAACTCCCAAAAAACGAAAAAACAGCAATGCTCAGAGCATTTGGAATACAATAAAAAAAACAAAACACTAACAAACTCTTAAAACAAACCCCATCTAATTAAAAAAAAACAGGATTTATTTATAGAAAATAAATTTTGAGCAAAAATCTTTCACTTCAATCTTTATTTTTGAAAGTTTAGCAGGATCCGAACGGTTGACAAGAGCAGCGTGCATAAAATCCGCAACTATTTTCATTTCATTCTCCTTCATGCCCCTTGTCGTAAGCACAGGCGTGCCAATCCTAATCCCGCTCGGGTCCCAAGGAGAACGCGAATCAAAAGGAATCGTATTCTTGTTGCAATAAATCCCAGCTGCTTCAAGAGCATGCTCCGCATCAATCCCCGTAATTCCGCCAGCAAACACATTCACTAAAATCAAATGAGTGTCTGTCCCGCCCGAAACTATACGATAACCATGATTTTGAAGAGCAGACGCAAGCGCTTTTGCATTCTTCACAACCTGCGAAGCATAATCCTTAAAATCCGGCCTAAGAGCTTCGCCAAAAGCAACGGCTTTAGCCGCAATCACATGCTCATGCGGACCTCCCTGAAGCCCCGGAAACACCGCCTTGTCAATTTTTTCAGCAAAATCCTTTTTACACAAAATCATCGCGCCCCTAGGGCCCCTCAAAGTCTTGTGCGTAGTAGTAGTAACCGCATCAAAAAAAGGCACTGGATTCTCATGAACGCCCGCAGCGCACAAACCAGCAATGTGTGAAATATCAGCAACGCAAAAAGCGCCAACCTCGTCAGCAATTTTTCTAAACTCCTTAAAATCAACGCTCCGCGGATACGCTGTGTAGCCGGAAAGAAGAAGCTTAGGCTTTTCAAGAAGAACCTGCTTTCTTTATTCCAACCCGGACTAATGATAACATCCGCCTCTTTAATCAAATCATAATTCAAAAGCTCATTCTCCTTATCAACACCATACTGGACAAAATTATACTGCTTTCCGGAAAAATTCACTTTATGCCCGTGTGTAAGATGCCCGCCCTCAGTAAGCTTAAGCCCCATAGCCTTGTCGCCAAAAGAAAGAAGCGCGCTATAAACAGCCATGTTCGCAGGAGAACCGGAATTAGGCTGAACATTAACATGCTCCGCGCCAAAAAGCTCCTTCGCCCTGTTAATCGCGAGAAGCTCAATCTTGTCAATCACTTCATTCCCGCCGTAATATCTTTTGTTCGGATACCCTTCAGAATATTTATTCACAGGATACGAACCAAGCGCGTCAAGCACCGCAGGCGAAACAAGATTCTCGGAAGGAATCAACTCAATTCCGGACATCTGCCTCTCCTTCTCGGCAAGAATCAAATCAAAAACAACTTTGTCAGATTTCTTTAAATAGTCAAACATTTTTCCCAACCCACTGATATATTTATTATGTTTACCATATTAAAATATAACATGGCGCAAACTGATTTAACGCACCCAGAATACCAATACCTAAACCTGCTAAAAGACATCATGGAAAAAGGGGTTGAAAAAAAAGATCACAACACAGGAATCGCGCTAAAAAGCGTTTTTGGAAGAACATCAAGATATGATTTATCAAAAGGATTCCCGCTACTTACAACAAAAAAAGTATATTGGAAAGGAGTGCTGCACGAATTATACTGGTTCTTGTCGGGACAATCAAATATCAAATACCTCGTAGACAACGACGTCCACATCTGGGACGATTACCCTTACAAAATATACAAAAAAAAGCTTGAAGCAAACAAAGAAACTCCACTTTCACAGCCGGACTTTATCGCAAAAATAAAAGCCGATGCAAAATTCGCAGAACAATGGGGTGAACTCCCGCACATATACGGCTCGCAGTGGAGACACTGGCCTGCAAAAGGAAGAGAAATAGACCAAATCGCATGGGTAATAGACACGCTCAAAAATTTCCCGGACAGAAAACACGCGGTTGTAAGCGTATGGAACCCGGAATACTTATACGGAATGGCTTTGCCGGGACAAGCGCTGAGCTTCCCGCTATGCCACATCATGCTCCACTTCAACGTAGCCGACGGAAAACTATCCTGCCTGCTATACCAAAGAAGCTGCGACGTGTTTTTAGGCGTGCCATTCAATATCGCAAGCTACGCGCTACTAACACACATCGTGGCAAAGCTGTGCGGATACGAACCAGGCGAATTCATCCACATATACGGAGATACGCATATTTACGCAAACCATTACGAACAAGTGCAGGAACAAATGAAACGCGAGCCAAGACCATTCCCAAAACTAAAAATATCAGACGAAGCAAAAGACCTCGCATCAATACGCCCCGAACACATAACGCTTGAAGGATATGACCCGCACCCGCCAATCAAAGGCGCAATGACAGTAGCTGGCGGATTTGACGAAAAAGACAGAACCCCGCAAAACAAAAAATAAATTCTCAAAAACTAGCCACTATAGATTTGCACTCAACACAACACTAAAACAAAAAGAGCTGATAAAATGAGCGTATCAATAATCGCCGCGCTCACAAAAACGCGGATAATCGGAAAAAACGGACAACTCCCGTGGAACATTCCTGAAGATCTAAAACACTTCAAACAACTAACAACAGGATGCCCCGTAATAATGGGAAAAAACACTTGGGAATCGCTGCCGGAAAAATTCCGCCCGCTCCCGGGAAGACAAAATATTGTCGTAAGCAGCACGATGAATGAAGCAAGAGGCGCAATAGTCGCAAAAACACTTCAAGACGCGATAAAAGAAGGGGAAAAAAGCGGAAAAGAAGTCTTTGTGATAGGAGGCGCGCAAATGTACAAAAGCGCAATGCTACTTGCAGACACGCTCCACTTATCATGGGTGAAAAAAGAATACGAAGGCGACACATACTTTCCGGAAATAAACGAAAACGAGTGGAACGTTGCAGAAGAAAAAGAATATAATGAATTCACTTACAAAAAATACACGCGAAAAAAGCGATGAAAGGCTGAAGATATGAAAACAATCGCATTCACCATAACATCAAAATGCGAAGAAAACTGCAAATACTGCTTTAAAACCCCGCAAAAAGACACCACAATTGAAGAATTTAAACAAATGCTCCAAAAAGCGCAAAAAGAAAATCCAGATTTGGCCAAAATTGTAATAACTGGAGGCAACCCGGAGCTAAACGAAGACTTTTGGGAAATATGCAAAGAAGTAAAAGACAAAAAACTCAAACTAAAAATACACTCCACATACTTTAATCCAAAAACATGGGAACAATACGCAAAAACCGCTGACGAAGTGTCAATCCCAATCGACTCGCTTGGAAAACAAGAATTCCGAAGCGAAAAAAACCACCAAAACAACCTTGAAGCGCTCAAATACTTTCGCGGCAAAACAAAAATACAAATACACACCGTACTAAAGCATGACGGAGAAAAAGAACTCAAAACAATCAAGGAATTTCTGGATACGACAGACTTTTTTCAAAACAATAACTGGAAAATATTCAAACTCGCCGGAACAGGCGAACTAAAAAAACTCGAGCCCACAGAAGAAGAATGGGAAAAAATAAAGAAAAAATACAAAAACGAAAAAACAAGCTTTGTGGACAACGTTTTGGAATACTAAAACTAATTCAGCGGCCAAAACTTGGACTTCCTTCTAACAACCTGCTTTGGAACAACCGCGACAGGAGTCTGGGAATCAAGCCAGACAATCAACTCTTCAAACTCATGCACCAAAAACCACCCTACAAAAACAACTTCAGCAACAGCAGCCCCAAAACAAAAAACCCGAGCGAAAAATGCACAACCGCCTTGTTTGATTTGATATTCTCGTCCGCTGATTTTAAAAAGGAATTGAAATCCGAAACAAGCCCAAACACAAAATCACTGCTGTCAATCCTTGAAGCGGCGGATTCATCAACAACCGCATACTGATACTTATCCCTAACACTCATAATCTCACCACCAACAACCGCCCAAAGCCAAGGCAAGAGGCAAAGGACAGCAAACGCAAAAATTCTCACCAAAAAAATTGCGATTCACAAAGCATGCACGGAGGGATTAATATAGGTTGTGAAAAGAGACAAAACAAAAACAAAAAAAATTAATTTTCCAAAACCAAAAAACAAAACGCAAACAAACGCCAAAAAAAGAAAACCGCCAAGCCAAAAGCAGGAAAACAAGCAAAAACAAAACCCGCTTTTTAAAAATAAGGAAAAAAAATCATGCGCAAAAACGAAAAAAGCCAAAAAAACGTCCAACAAAATGTGGTGACAGGTTGTTTTGAGCCCCAGACAAGATTAATATGCACAAATAGCGAAAATTACATAATATGGCAGAACTCGTTCTAATAGACTGGTCAAAATACCCCTCCGCGGGACTGGCAACGCTAAATAGAGAACTACGCAAAAAAGGAATAGACTCCGCAGTCATAAAAATTCCAAACGATGTCTCGCTAAGAATAGGCTCGCTCTCAAGAAACAGGAGAAATGAACGCACAGAAGCGATAACAAATCAGGCGCTTGAATACATCCTCCGCCACCCCGCAATGAAAGGCGCAAAAATAGCTGGAATGCCAATGTACGACTGGCACGGACAAATGAGGTGGGAAGGAAAAATAATCGCAAAAATCAAAAACGCCGCTCCGGAGATAAAAATAATCGGGGGAGGACCAGGATTTAACACCAACCCCAAAGGATTCTTCACCCAATTAAAACTGGACTACGCAATACGCGGAGAAGCAGAACACGCCCTGCCCATGCTTGCAAGAATAATGCTTGGAAAAACCAGTGCAAGAATAGAAGAAGTACCAGGAATAATTATGAAAAGAAAAGGGCGCGTATTTTTTGGCAGACCCGCAAAACTTACAAGAGAACAAATAGAAAACTCAAGAATGCCGCTTGTAAGACGCCCAAATATGGGCGTTGCGTTCGCAATAACAGAACGCGGATGCGCAAAAGCATGCATCTTCTGCTCCGTGCCAAGAAAAGGAAACCCGATTGCGATAAAAGATGAAGAAATAATTAATGGAATACTAAAACTCGCAAAAAATAAAAAAATAAGAGAAATAGACTTCCACGACGACCAGCTCTTCTTCGACAGAGAACGAAGCAAAAGAATATTTGGAAAAATAATCGAACTTGGACTCAACAAAAGATTCCAATTCAGCGGACTCGCCACAATAGATTCATTCCTGATAACAAAAGAAGGCGCAAAAATTCCGGACATTGAACTAATAACACTCTTAAAAAACGCAAACTTTAGAAGACTCGAAGTCGGGACAGAAGCGCTAAACGAAGGAATGCTAAAAGAGCTAAAAAGCGGACGATACACCGCAATCGAAGCAATGAGAGTAACAGCAGAACTTGCGCGGGCAGGAATAAAGACATACCACTTCATGCTCGCGGGAGGCGTTGAAACAAAACCACTAGAATTCCTTGAAACATACTACCGCGCGCTAACAAAAGACACAAGAAGACTGCAATCAAAAGAAGAATACGGCAACATGCTCATACTACAAGCAATGAAAGGAACCGCGCTCTACGAAAAGGCACTGCGGGAAGGGTGTTTAGTTGACGAACGCGGAAGAATAGCCGGGCCCATTCCTGAAAACAAAATGGGGGTAAGATTTGCCGTCCCAAAAGACCCGACACTAAGAGAAATGTTTGTAAAACACATAAGAGAAGGAAGACTTGACTTTAGCAGCGACGAAATAAGACAAATGATATCACTTGGCGAACGACTCGGACAAACAGACGCCAGAGCGCGAAAACTCGTCCAACGGCTAAAAATGACAGGATACAGAATGCAAATAATGAAAGACGCGCAACACAATAAAACAATGCAAATACTGCCCCATGTTCTTGAACAAGAGCTTGCAAAAAGAGGACGAGCGCTTGATGAAAAAGCCGCTGAAAGATTCAACACAAAAAATACCAAGTTCAGGGCGCGGGTAATAAAAAAAGCAGAGCGCCTCGCACGACTCCACAACGCCGGACAGCACTGGATGCAAACCATGACTCCGCAAAAAAGACTTGAAACACTAAAACGCCAGCGCCAAAAAATGGGTTTTGGGGCAATTGTTCCAAATTATGTCGGCAAGCCGGCCGGACGAAAACGCTAAACCGCACCGGCAAAAAGCCTCGTTAGAGATTTAAAAACAACCCAACACTAATTAGTGTGCTTAGACGCTAAAGGGCGAGATTGGGCATTGCCAATGCTCCCGCTCAAAAAAGCGGCAAGCGAGGTGAAATAAATGGCAAAAAAAATAGAGAATATAGAAGACCTGCCAGGAGTAGGAGAAACAGCTGCTAAAAAACTCCAAGAAGCAGGATACAAAACAATGGAACAAATAGCAACCGCAAGCGCCGGAGAACTGCGCGAAGTTGCAGGACTAGGCGAAGGAACCGCTGAAAAAGCAATCAAAGCCGCAAGAGACGCTCTTGATATGGGATTTGAAACCGCGGATGTCTTAGCAGAGAAAAGAAAACTTGTGGGAAGACTCACAACAGGCTCAAAAGAACTTGACAATTTAATCGGCGGAGGAATAGAAACCCAAAGCATTACAGAAGTATACGGAAAAATGGCAAGCGGCAAATCA
>CAZJAE010000004.1:0-18496 GCA_964544205.1 uncultured archaeon | reverse complement strand
CATAAGGTCAACCGCTCTTGACCTGCTGAAAGAATACAAACTCGAATTCTTTTCGTACGATTTTGAAGTCGGTGAGAGAAGCAAAATCAAGGGAATAGGAAAAACACAGATGAAGCTAAGCGACTCGTTTAAGTAAAAAAAGCGCTTCACTGCTTCATAAAATCGCCAAGATTCAAAAATTCTACTTCTTCTCTTGTCGCTTTCAAATCACTAAGCGTAAAGTCATGAGTCTTTCTGTCAAACGCAACACAACAATCCTTAACCACAACAACTCCAAAACCCCTGTCATAAGCGTCAGAAACCATGCTTCTCACGCACAAATTAGTCAAAATCCCCGCGACAACAACACGCTTGATTCCCTTAAGCTCTTCCTCAAGAGAAGTATTGTAAAAAGGACTTATTTTGTACTTTTTTATCAAGACATCCTCTGAATTATAATTAACGTCAGAAATAATCCTCGTGTTAGGCGAGTCTTCGGCAAAAACTGTTTTTGAGCCCTTTTCAATGTGAGTTATGAAAATAATTTTGTCTCCGCGCTTTCTGCAAAAACTAATGAGCGAATTGACTCTTGGAATCATTCCCTTTAAGTCCTTCGCAAAATAAGGCGAGTCCTTGTCAAGCCACTCATTCTCCAAATCAACCAGCACAAGCGCAGTATCCATAAACTAATCCAACCCTGAACTTAATTTAAACCCGACTAATCAACTGATTCTCTTGAGTTAATCACAAACCTCTGCCACGTCAAGAAGCGCGCAAAAACAAGCGGCGTTAAGAATTGAAGAAATGCTCGGATTAGTCTTCCCATTATCCCCTGAAATGAACTCCTTGACATAAGCCCCGTGAGAAGTCCTCAAAGTAAGGACAAATTCGCGCTCCGCGACGCTATCAACACCCAAAATCTCCACTTCCTTTGCCCTATCCAAACTCGCTCTCCTCTTCTCCACCCGCGTAGGAGTAGCCTGCAGGACTTTAATCACTCCAAGCCCTTTTAGTTTTGACAAATCAACGCTCTTGTCAGCAGTCACGTACGCTGAATAAATCTTGTAATGAAGCGAATCCTTGACAATAGAAACCTCTTCCGGCTTTGCGAACCTAAGCGAATTAACCGAGACCTTTTCTTTAAGCCCAAGATTAATCTCGCCTTCAAGTGATTCTAAATCAAAACTTCTCCCCGTAGGAAGCAAAAGCTCTGCAATGAAAGGACGCCCTTTTCCAAGCATCAAAACATCCATATCCTCCCTCCCAGCGCCGTGAAGGACAAGAAGCTTTGCTCCGAATTTTGGAGCGATAACTTTTCCAAGAAGCTGTTCCACGCTCTCCTCGCAAAAATGCCCTGTATTTTTGCAGTACCAGCAACCCTCGCCCCTGCACTTATTGCAAAAATACTCCGTCTGCGCGATTTCCCTTGAATACTTGCAGTACTTTCCAAAAATATACACAGGATAAACCCTGATTAAGACGAGCTTCTGCCTAAAGTCAATCAAAAACTCGACGTCAGGCCTAACTGCCTCAATCTTTTTCCCAAGCTCCCCCTCAACACGCTTAATTAAAGGAGTCTGAATAGAAGCCCTCAAGTGCGATTTCTCAGCATCGCTGAGATTTAAAGGCCAAGAAGCGCCTATTTTGAACGAAGAAAACTCAATCTCTTTTGAAAGAAAAACCATTTTGTCAAAAAGAACTTTTGGCAGGTTTCCTTCAAAAAAACCGTCAAACTCAAACGAAACCGCGTAATGATACTCCGCAGATTTAACCTTGTCCCTAAACTGCATTTCGTGAAGAAGAGAAGCATACCTCTTAAGCCCATGAGTCATTTCAATTGAAGACTCTTTTTTTGCGCCTTCCATAAAGATACTGGCGCTAAAATCAGAATAAAAATACGACAGAAGCCCAAAAAAATACACCTAAAAAAACTAAGCGCGTCTTTCGCTTTGCAAAAGACGGCTTTAACTGACTGCTGCTAGTTACTTGCTTGTCCCTAGCACCCACACCTGTTTTAAGCCCAGTACAAGCGCCGCTGGCACTGCAAGAGCCACTATGTTCTGGAGCAATACTCCAATGAACTTAGCAAAGTCCGGTGTGAGGAAGGCTAACTGCTGAACAGGAAGCATGCCGATTAATGCGATTGCTATCACCGCAATCAAAAAGTCGGTTATATGCTCATCCTTGATATTCACAAAGCCCACTACGAGCCCCAGGATTATCAAAATCAGGACAGCTATGCCCGAAATAGAATTAAACATGGCAGGCATTGCAAAAGAAATAACTCCAAATATTAAAGCAAGGATTATTCCGCCCACAAATGCTAGTCCGCCAATTCCATTCGCCATTTAAAGCACCCCCATAGAAAAAGGCATGAAACAGAACTCATATAATACAAGCTGACTGATGAAAAAGGAGCAGTTAAATTCACAATTCGGCGCTTAGCGAAGATTTGACTCCGCCTGCGAGTCCCTGCGACTGACTCGAAAAGCATCCTCAATAAAAGCCATTTCCTTCTGCGTCAACGCATCCTTATTATCAAAAGAAATATTCTGAACAAGCCTCTGCAGGCTCAAAACATACCGCACGACAGAAACCCGCTTATTCTGCGGAATTACCTTTCCAAGAGAACTCACTTTGGCTTCATGACGCGCCATTGAACGGTAATCAATCGAGTCATAATTCTCAATAAGGCTTGAATAATACCCCGGGAATATTACCGAAGACAGGCAGGAAAGACCGCAAAAACCCTTCCTCAAAGCGTCAAACGCAAGCTCCTCATTTTCTTCAAAAAGCTTTACAAGCTGGGCGTATTTTGACAAGCCATCAACAACGCCGGGGTCCCTTGAAGAATCAATAATGCCTATAAAACGCTCCCAATTCACAAGCGAATCAATAATCCTGTCAGGAATCACTCCGCCGTCAAGCCCGTAAGAATTGTAAATCAAAATATTAGCTTTTGTTTCCTTCATGAGCGATTCAAAAAAATCAGCAAAATCAAGCTCGCTTTCAACAAGCCGGGGAGGGAGGTTAATAACGCAAAAATCAGCGTATTCTTCAGCGTCCCTAATCTCAGAAATTACTTCCTCCGCAGTGGGAGCAAAACAACCAGCAATAAGAATTCCCTTTCCCGCAATTTCATCGCTTACAGTCTGGAGAATCTTCTGCTTATCAACAGAAATGAGCTTGTTATAATCAGAAAACCTGCTAAGGGCAAAAAAATTCCTTACCCCCCTGTTCATGAGCCGGGCAGTCACTGCCTTTAGCGCGATAAAATCCACTGACAAGTCGCGGTTAATCGGAGTAATGAGCGGAACAATGAGTCCGGAAAGCTTTTGAGGCGCAAGAGAGGCGGATTTTTTTGAAAAAAAACCAAGCCTCCTCATCAACCCACATAATTATTCAACTGCTTTTTCAACAATTCATTTCTCACAGCTTTGGCAAAAGAATCCCCTACAAGAACCTTCTTCATTTCCTCAAACACGTAAGCGTCAAGAGCAGAGTTGTCCGTTTTTGGAAAATTTTCAAACAACTGTTTAACAGAGTTAAAGTCAAGAGTGAAGTAGGCAAGCCCCGGGAGCTTATTTATCTTCTTCCCCCTGTCCATCACGTTATCCTCAAGGATAGCAAAATCAATTTTTGAAAACCTCATAGTGTAATAACCATCCACCCACACATCATCGGAGAGCAGAACAGCGTCGTTAGGAGCAATCTTTTTTTCAGAAAGGATTTTTTGAATCATTACCTGCTTAAAGTAAGTGTCAATAAACTCAGGATTCTTTGAAAGAGCGTCGCGGTGAATCTTCTCATCCATTTCAGGCTTATCAGTAATGTACTTTTCATCAACGCAAATAAACCTGTCCTCGCCAATACACTTTGACATCTTAAGGCACGCCCGCTTGTCCTTCGCAACGGACTCGTGGTGCCCCGAAATCATGAAAAGCTCCATCTTGTTCTTCTTCGCAAAAGCGCACAACTTGGTCAAAAAAGACTTTACCTTCTTCTCGTCAGGCTTATAGCCCTCAATTGGAGTAAGAACGCCTTCCATTTCAATAAAACAGATTTTCTTCATGAAAAGAATCTAATAAGAAACATTAAAAAGCGCTACCCCTTGACCCCAAAATCAAAGACACGGGCAGGGAAAAAAAGGTTTTTATAGTTGAAGGAATTATTTAAGTCATGGCGAAAGTGCAGACAGGATTATTCCTTATAGGAATAGGAATTGGAATGATAGCAAACAACATCATCCCGATACCAAACGAACTCGGATTCATAAAACAAATAGTGTGGCTTATATTCATAATAATCGGAACAATATTCATCATAAACAGCACCGGTTAAAACCCGCAAAAACAAGCTTATTTGCCGTTCAGACTAATTCCATCGGGAGAATAAGAAACAAAACTCAACCATTAAAAACACTTCAGGCTTTTTAATAAGTGATGATTAAACGCCTCAAATACCAAGACAAGGAAATAATACTCGTTGGAACCGCGCACATATCAAAAGAATCAATAAAACTTGTTGAAGACACAATCAAAGCCGAAGAGCCGGATGTTATAGGCGTAGAGCTTGACAAGGACAGGCTTTACCAGTTAATGTCCGGAAAAAAATGGCAGGAAACAAATATCATAGAAATAATCCAGACAGGAAAAACAGAGCTCTTTTTGCTCAACATACTCTTATCCAACATGCAGCGCCAGCTCGGAGAACACGTAGGAGTGGCTCCGGGAGCAGAGATGCTCGCTGCGCTGAAAATCGCGCAGGAAAAACAACTCCCGGTACAGCTCCTTGACAGGGACGTGAGAGTAACGCTCAAACGAGCATTTAAGACAATGGGCGTAATTGAAAAACTAAAACTCGGAGGAGCGCTCATCGCAGGGTTCTTTGGAGTAGGCGAAAAAGTAACTGTGGAAAAAATTGAAGAACTCAAAAAAGAGGATTTGCTCAACAACCTCATGAAAGAACTTGGAAAACAATTCCCTTCAATAAAAAAAGTTCTTGTCGACGAGAGGGACTCATTCATTTCTGAAATGATTAGAAAAAGCCCGGGAAAGAAAATAGTGGCAGTAGTTGGCGCGGGACACATTGAAGGAATAATAGAACACATAAAAAAAGACAAGAAAGTGAACCTCGCCGAAATAAGCAACATACCAAAAAAGCTTGGCGTGCTAAAAATCATCGGAATAGTTCTCCCGATAATATTCATCGCCCTTTTAGGATACGCGTTTTACATTAAAGGAATTGAAACCACGCTCAATCTGCTTGGATACTGGATACTCATAACAGGAGGACTCTCGGCAATAGGCGCGCTCATCGCAAGAGCACACCCGCTCTCAATAATCGCCGCTTTCGTTTCAGCACCAATCACCACCCTCCACCCGGCGCTCGCTGCAGGATGGATAAGCGGACTAGTAGAAGCAAGATTCAATCCGCCAAAAGTAATTGACTTTGAAAAACTTCCAGAAGTATCGACAATAGGAGGGTTTTACAGAAACAGAGTGACTCACGTTCTCATAGTAGCCGCGCTTACAAACATCGGCGCGACAATCGGAGTAATAATCGCATTCCCGACCCTCATAGCGCTCCTTGCTTGACAAAAAAATCCGGTTAGACATTCTTTGAACGCATGAAAAAGATTTAAAAGGAAAAGAATCCTAATTAGTGCTGATGGCAAGAGAAGAAAAATTTGTTCAAATGTGCCCTGTTTGCGGCGGAAAAAAATTCGGATTCTATAAAGACGACAGAGCGACAGAGCCCGCAGGACAGGAAATGTACGAATGCTACAGGTGCGGAAACATATTCGCATTCCCTCTTGAAGTGCCAAGAAGCGAAGCGCACAAACTAAAAGAAGTGCCGCTCACGCCAAGAATAGTAAAAGACACGCCTGAAAGCGCATTTATTCCAGTTGGAAAAGTGGAAATCGGAGTCTACTGGAGAATACTTGGAGTAGTAATGACAATATTTGGAATAGCATACCTAATAATGGCTTTTTTGCCGGTAATCTGCTACGGCGATTTGGGCGCAAGCCAGTGCGAAGTTAACTCCGCCCCGCAAAACTATACCTTCATGGGACTCTCCGTAATGGCGGCAGGTTTTTACATGCTCATTGAATCATACGAGCTTTCAAGAAAAAGATTCAAACAGCCGTGGATAATGAAAATGGGCCTCGTGCTGGCGCTTTTAATAATAACAGTCTACTTCGGCGCGGGAAGCATAACCGTATTCGCCCTTCCTTAAAATAATAAGCGAATAAGCCGTAATTCCCTCAAAACTATTTGACAAACCCCGTTAAATAAGGTTCTGCGCACTATATTAGTATGAAAAATAATTACGAGACAAACCCAAAAAACAACGCTAAGATTAAGATAGCTTTTCTTGACATTGACGGCGTATTGACGCCCACTCCTGATTACATTCCTGGAGAAGTGCCAAACATTACTCCCGGCTCAATAAAAGCTCTGAAAAAACTCGCCCGAAAAGGATTCAAAATAGTTTTCATAACAGCAAGAGGAGTGAGCGAACTAAGGGGAAGAGGAGGGCTTGAAGAACTCCTAAAAAAGCACAAAATGTTTGACAATTCAATGATATTCTGCTCCGAGGGGTTGGATCAGGCAACTTATGATTACGATTTTAAGCTGAAAAACAACCGCGCTGTTTTTAAAAACGGAAACGTAGTTCTTGAGAAAAAACCAATTATCAAAAGAGAAACATTCGGCAACATTGACAAGTTCCTTTTATACAAAATGCTCCTTGGAAAAGAAATAAAACAAGAACTCAAATACAAGGGATTTAAGATAAAATCAGCAATGAATGAAAAGCTCACTACAGACGCAAGGATATTCTTCCAGCTTGAAAACAACACAGCGGAAGAGCGGGCAAGATTTGTTAACGCCGCAAGAGAAGTGGCGGACAAGATGGAAGAAACATTCAGGTTAACAAAAAAATTCGGAAGCCCTGTTGAGCTTGACGTAATAGATATTGTCGCAGGAATCTCAATAAAACCAAAAGCCCTTGGAAAACACTTTGCAGTCCTTAGAGTGCTTAACCTGCTAAAAGTAAAAAGCAGCGACAAAATACTCGGCTACGCTTTTGGGGACACAAACTCGGACGCCATGATGAAAATAAGAAAAGACATTGAATTCATCAAAGTAAAAAACAATACAGACTTCATAAAGCAAGTGGATAAAATAATCTCAAATACAAACTAAGAACAACCCCTCAATATTGCACACCCAATTCAAATAGCTGAAAGGCGGCTATCACACAAAATTATCTTTCTTTTCGCTTTTTTATGTAAGGAAGCAAATTCCCTTTCTTCTCAGCATCCTTTATGAGTTTTCCAGCGTACGCAATTCTCTGAAGAGAGCCAACAAGCCCTATTACCGCAATGAAGCAAAGCAACAGCCATATAATATTCAACCCAAGCGCGGCGAGCAATAAAGCCACCAAGATTATGACCAGCTTATCAGCGTGCTCTCCAATCGCGGGCCAGTCATGATTGTCTGTAATTATTATCAAAGCAACTCTTGGCTTTGCATAGCTTGAAATCATTGAAAAACCAAGCGCAAGAACGGCAGGAAGCGCAAGACCCGGAACAAAAACAAACGAGCCAATCATCGCAAAATCCACAAACTTGTCAATCATTGTCTCAAAATAATTCCCCCAGTTAGAGCGCATGTTAAGCGAGCGCGCAACTTCCCCGTCAATCAAATCCATCACAGGAGAGAGAACGAAAAAAATAAAAGCAAAAATCCAGTTCCCCTGCGCCACAAAAAATGCTCCGACAAGCGCCAAAAACAAGCCGAAAACCGAGATTGAATTAGGATCTATTTTGAAAAATATAAACGGCGCCGCGAGAATCTTCGCCAAGGGCTTTACTTTTGTTCTAAGAACCGAAAGCATAAATCAACCCGCCATTACCTTTCCTTCATCCAGCGCCTTTTAGCCATCTGCGTCTGGAAGTGATGCCAAAAACCTGCTTTAAACCTTGCCACAACCCTTGTCCTTCTCTTCTTAATCTCCCTTCTAAACTCACTCTCGTTAACAGCGTCAATTTCAGTAAGCCCGTTCCCAATCTCTTCAGGAGTGTGCGCGTCGCTCACGCCAAGCCCGGCAAGGCGGTTCATTACTTCAGGGCGGGAAAAAAACAAGTTAGATTTTTTATTCAATCCGGAGTAATAAGCTCTTGCGTTATAAAGCTCCATAGCGTCGAATTCTTTCCAAAGCTTTGGAAAGTCCTTCAAGTTTTTTCTCGGCCAGTCAAAGGGATGCGGGCAGGACAAAAGCGCGCCCTGCTCTTTTACGCTGTCAAGAATCTCGCCAAAAGTGGAGGGAACAATTTCTTTATTCAAAAAATAAGCCACAACCTCTCCGACAGTCTTTTTGCTCTCGTCATCCGACAAAACCTTAATCTCTTCTGAAGGAACGCAAAACACGCCCTCTTTTTTCGCAAGCTTCGCAATACTTCCCGCTCCGCAGTACGCCCCCATGTTGTTGTGATCAGTGAGCGCAAAACCCCAGTTATTCTTTTTGCAAATCTTTACAATAGTGGCGGGACGGGAGAGCGCATCAATGCTGAAACGCGAATGCAAGTGCAAATCAAAAAGCATGCAACCACAACCATTATTCTCCGGCGCTTTAAAAGCCGGCTTCTGATTAAAGAATAACACGCCAAGCTTTTAAAAGAACTTTTGCTTTGAATTTTTGTCATGAATGTTGAAGAAATAAGGCAGGATTTTCCAGTAATCTCAAGAAAACACAACGGAAAAAGAGTTGTTTACCTTGACAATGCGGCAACCTCTCTTAAGCCAAAGCAGGTCATTAACGCCGAGAGAGAATATTACGAGAACACAAGCGCAAATGTTCACCGAGGACTTCACTTACTAAGCGAAGAAGCTTCAAGAGTGCATGAAGAAGCGCATGAAGCAGTGGCAAGATTTGTGGGCGCGAAGAAAAAAGAAATCGTTTTTGTCCGAAACGCAACTGAAGGAATGAATCTTGTAATGTACTCGCTCCTAAACTCAGGATTCTTTAAAAAAGGAGACAAAATTGTTGTGTCAAAAATGGAGCACCACTCAAACATAGTTCCGTGGCAGTACCTTGAAAGAAAAACAGGAACCAAACTTGAATTTATCGAACTCAATAAAGATTACGAACTTGACATGGCGGATTTTGAGTCCAAAGTAAAAGGCGCAAAACTTGTGTCAATCACAGGAGCGAGCAACACAGTCGCAACAGCTCCTGATTTAAGAGAAATCGAGAAGAAAAGCCACAAAGAAGGAGCATTATTTTGCGTTGACGGAGCCCAGCTTGTGCCCCACCAGGAAGTTGATTTTCACAGAATGAATATTGATTTTTTGGCATTCTCAGGACACAAAATGCTTGCGCCCACAGGAACAGGAGCCCTCATTGGAAAAGAAAAACTCCTTGAAAAACTGGAACCGTTCATGTTCGGGGGAGACATGATACAATCAGTAGAACTTCACAGCTCTTCATGGAACGTTCTCCCGCACAAATTTGAAGCAGGAACACCCCACATTGCGGGCTCGTACGGAATAAAAGCCGCTGTCGAGTACTTAAAAAAAGTAGGAATGGGTAACATAAAAAAGCACGAAGAGAAACTTACAAAACTCGCGCTTGAAGAAATGCAAAAAATCGACTCCATAAAGCTTTACTGCCCGAAAAATGAAAAAAAACAAGGCGGGATAGTTCTTTTTGAATCCGAAAAACTATCAGCGCACGAACTCGCAATGGCTTTAAGCGAAACAGAGAATATTTGCATAAGAAGCGGAATGCACTGCGCAGAACCTCTTGTATCCTCGCTGAACAAAGACGGACTCGCAAGAGCAAGCTTTTACCTATACAACACGGAAGAAGAAGTAAAGTTCTTTGCCTGCGCCCTAAAAGACGTGCTTGACACGCTAGGATAAATGAAGAAAACCGCCTAAAAGCAAGAAAAAACGGGTTAATTAGGCATTATTTGGCTTGATTTAGAAAGGGTTATTTGAAAAAACTCTAGAGAAAAGAACTTCAAGCAGCTAAATCAATGGCTCGCTAAGCTCGCAAGCTTTAGTAATTGAGTCCCTTGAAATCACTAAATACTCTCTTGGATTAAGGCAAAAAACAAACACGTTCTGCTTTCCAAAATCAAGATGAAACCCTACTTTTGCGCCATAAACTCCAATAGGTGGAAAGTTTTTTTTGCTAAACCCTGTAAGTTTAAGCACATCGTCCTCTCCCAAAGATTCGAGATTATTCAAATCAAACGCGTCCATTGCGTCTTCTGCATTCTCTTTCACTCCAATTGGGGAAATTAAGACAAACAAGTCAAATTTTTTGTCCACAAAAGGAACCGCCCTTGCCGCCGCAAAGTCAGAGACATGCGCCTGCTTTATTGCGGTTTCAAAAGAAGTGTCGCTATTAAAAGAAATAACCCTCGCGTCAAGAGAATTAATCTTAATAAAATCGCTAATCAAAACAATCCCCGCTTTTTTTTAATAATTAAAATGATTAAGTTACAGTATAATGCTTGGAAAAGAATATATTTGAATGCAAAGCGAAAAAATCAGCTTGCATCCGAAGGAAGCCCTGCTTTTTGAACAGCTTTGCGCTCCTTTTTTTTCAAAGACCCCTTTTTTGGCTTTGGTGAAGCTACAATAGAGTCATTCTTTAAAGACTCGTCAGGAGTATCGGCAAGAATTGTTGAAGGAGGCTTTTCTCCGCCTTTTTTGCTCTTTGACAGTCTTGACCTCAGCGCGAGAAGAACAAGAACCAAAAGCAATACAAGCAAAACTTCAACAAAAGGCATTGAGTAAGCTGAAAAGAAAGCAGTCATTGTGAGCCCCTTTGAGGAAGGCAAAAGCGAAAAAGACTCCGCTTTCTTAAAAACTCCTGCAGAAGTCGAAATCATGAAAATCGCATCAGCTTCATTCTTTGAAGAATTCAAATCAATGGGCACAAAAAGCGCCCCGGTAATGTTTGAATCAGGAGCAATGTAAGCGTTTTTGTCAATAATTAAAAAAGCGTTTGAATCGGTAATCAGCGAAACTCCGTTAAGAGTAAACCCCGACATTGATTTATTCAATAAAACAAATTCAAGCTCTGTAAGTCCTGATGAATAATTAACATCCACAGCGCTGATTTTGACAATAACATCATTTGAGTCAATAAACCCGCTTGAATTTTTAACATTTATTCTAAGCGCAAGGCTTTTTGAAACATTAAAATCATTCAAAACAGCAATCTCGGCGTCAATTACCCCGTTGGCGTTTGCATCAGGAGATGCGTAAACAAAAACCCTTCTTGATTCTTTTGGATCAAGAGAAAAACTATCCTCGCTAAGATAAACCCAGGAAGGATAAATACTTTTAATGGAATAACCTGATGAGAAGAATCCAGTGTTTGTCACGTTCAAATCCACAAGCTTTCCGCTGCAACAATTAGAGTCAATCTCGTTCTTTGACAACACCGCGCTGAATGAATGACACGCCTCGCTGCCCAAATCAGAAACGTTGAACGACTGCAAAAGCTCCTGCTGGGAAGATTTTATTTTTATTTCATAAGCATTCTCAAAATTACTTGGAACAGTTCCTTTAAGCGACACTGATTTAGTTGCATTAGCGTCAATTTCAAACGGACCGGGACTCACATCAAGCCATGGAGCGTTAATTGAAAGAGTAACAGTCTGAGGCTTTGTGCCATTATTTTTAACATCAAAGACATAATCAATAGTTAGAGAAGGGCACGTGCCTATATTTGATACATCCGCTGACAAGTCAAAGCAGTTCTCAAACTCAAAATCGTAATTTATGTCCTTTGAAAAGTACTGCGAAAAGATTCTTGCCTCAAACAAGGATTTTTTTGAAACGCTTGGATAAACCAAAAACGAAACGCTCTTTGACTCGCCCTTTAACAAAACAAGCTCTTTAGTTCCAGCGCTCCTGCCGTCAATGAAAAACTCGACGCTGACAGTTGACTGTTTAGTCCCGGTGTTTTTCACTATAAAATCCTCGCTCCTGTTCGAAAAGCACTGCGAAACCTCGCTTGATTTGCGCTCAATTGATGCGTCAAAGCAGTTCTCAAACACAAACTCGAAAGGAATGTCAAAGTTTTTGTCATACTCAAAAGAATAAGCCCTAATGAAGCCGGTTTTTGTCCCCGCGCTTCTTTTTATCAAAAGAGACACTCCCTCGCTCTTGTTCTTGTCAATCAAAACAAAGTTCTTGTCAAATTGAGCAACTTCATCCAAAAGAGGCGCTTTGTTTGAGTCAAGAAGCGAAAGCATTACTTTATCGCTCCTCATAGAAACGCTCGAAACTTCAAAATATTCCTCAAAATCACTCTCTTCGCAAAGAGTCTTCTTATAAGATTTTGACTCGCCAAAAAGCTTTCCTACTGAAAAAGGCGCGGTGTCTGGCACGCTAAGAGAAAGGCTTTTTGAAACCGAAAAGTTAGTCTTTGTATTAATAGCCGATAATTCGAAAGAATAGTTTTTGGCTTCGGCATTGCAAAACGGCGTTACGCTTAACTCGCCTTCAAATGAAGAAAACGGCGCAAGCACTATTTTCTCCTGTGGGTAAGTTGCCCAGTTGTCGGCAAGCCCTTTTTGGACAAGAACAAACTCGTCGCCAAACGAGCCGGTGTTTTTTAGAACAAACCTTGTTTTTGCATTACTGCACGGACTAGCCAAAAGCGAAGTCTGTATAATATTCAAATCGGCTTTGTGGCACTGTCTCACAACCAAATCATAATCCTTTACAATGCTTTCAGGACCCGAGATGCTTAGAGGAACCTTATAATCCCCTGCGAGCGCATAACAATCAGGAGTAATAAAGACAAAAACATCTTCGCACCGCTTTGAAGTCAAGTCAATAACTGCGGGAGCAAAAGAAAACCACTTCCCCTGAACTGAAGTAGAGGATATTGAGTAAATTCCCGGAGCGTCCGAGCACACAGAGATTTTTTGTTTTGCGGTTTCGCACTGGCACAAATTAGCGTAATTTGCGCCCGAAACAGTCAATGAAAAAACAATTGAAGAAAGCAAAAGAAGAGCCACTAATAGAACCAATGCTGTTTTTTTTCCCATAACCCCAAACCCTTTCCTAAAAACTTCTTATTCGCACTTGTTTTTAAGTCTTATACTAAAACCGGCTTTTTAGCCCTTTTTAAAAAAAACTGCCGATGGATGCAGAAAAATCAATGCATCCAAGCTTCTTTTGACTCAACCGGAGCCCTTGCAGCAACCGAAACCAGTCCCGCAAAGACAATCAAAATGATTATCGCAAACACTCCGATTAGCATTGCTTCAGGAGTCAAGTCGCCAAGACCAAACAAACCCGCAAGAAGGCCAAGCCCGCTCTTTTCAGGATTGTATTCTATCTCAAGGTCAAAGCTCTTCTTGTTAGCCAAATCCGCGCTTGAAACTACAAACACAGGCTCAAACACTCCGTTAGTGTCTCCTGCAATTATACTTCCTGAAACGCTTGCTGACTTTCCGGGCAGCAGCGAAGCTATTGTCACGGACTCAATGTTCACGTCCTTTGGAACATTCTCAAACGAAACAACTACGTTTGAAAGCTCCTTGTCAGTGTTGTTTCTCACAACAATAGAGTAAGATGCTTTTGAATTGCCCTTCATTTTAACCTTGTTTGTAGAGCTTAGTATTTCAATCCCGTCAAGGAAACTCTTTTTTAGAATGTTAAAGTAAATCGACGCGCTTACTTCAACAGGTCCTTTGAGTTTTAGAGCTACTTTCTTGTCATTCCCAGCTTTAGCCGCAAGCCCCACTGCAACCGCAGCGTAAATCTTTTTGGACTCGCCTTTTTTCAGCACAAAGCTCGTCTCTGACAGGGAAACATTCACGCTCCCTGGAGAATCCACAACCATCAGAGTGTAATTTGAGTCAAGGTCTCCTGTATTCACTGCCTCAACTTCAAACACTTCAGTCTCGCCCTGAACAATATCCTTTGACTGGGTGTTCACAAACAATCCAGCCTTTGATTCTGGAGCAACGTTTAAGCAAATTGATTTTGATTCCCTAAAAGAATTCCACTCGCTCCCGTCAGATGCTGTCAGAGTAGCGTAAATTTTTCCGCTAGCAGCGTCCTTTGGAACCTTTATAGTGTAATTTACTGCTCTTCCATCCCCGGCGTTAAGAGTCACTGAAGAATAGGAAAGCTCGCTCTCCAAACCGCCAATCCTTAAACCAAAAGTCTTCGGATTGTAGTAACAGTCATCGCCGTTGATTATCGGTCTTGATATAGTGAACTGTCCTTCAATACTCTGTCCTCTCCTCACATCATAACATATGCTTGGAACGGATAGGTTGAATGTTCTTGAAACTATTTCACTGCAGTCAACAACGTCAATATTCATTCTCTTCTGGATGTGGAAATCATCCGCGTCTCCAAGAAGCGAGATTGAGTACTGCCCTACGTCAAGGTACTGCGCATTTATTACAAGCCTTGCTTCCTTCTGCTGTCCGGCTTCAAGCTGCAAGTACTGTCTTGTGAAATACGGAAGAACCATTGAATTATCCGCAAGGAGCCTTATTGTTTTTGTCCCCGAGGAAGTGTTTCTAACCATTACGGAGAATTCCTTTGACTCTCCCCTGCAAACCTTCCCGTCGGTTTCGCTTATTCTGAACCCGTCAAAGTTATTGCAAGTCCCGACCTCTGCGCTTATAGTAGTTGAAAGGTTAGTGTCAAAAGCAAACACCTTAATGTCGTACTTTCTTTCCTCTGCTCCGCAAGTGTTTGTGTTTAAAGTAAAGTAAGCAGTTGATTTTGCAGCAGCGCAAACAACCCCTGGAGTTACTGAAACGCTTAGCAAATTGTAAGGAGTTGATTCTGCGTCAAAATCAAAGCACCTTCTCTCGTTAGTGTTATTCACAAGCTTCATCTGCGTGCCGTAAGAGTTGCACTTTTCAAGGCAAATCCCGTAATTCGCAGCTTCAAGGTAAAATCCCCTCGCGCTTGCATCGCTTGGATTCGCGTTTGAATCAAAGCAGTTAGAGCTTACAGAGTAAAGGAGGTTAGCGTCCTTTCCTCTTGAATCAACAGCCCTTATCTTCATTGTTGAAGTCAAGTGCCTGTTTGAAGACAAAGAGCATGACAAGTAATAATCATCCTCAATAAAGCAGTTAATCCCTTGAGGGTTTGAAGCTTCAATCATTGAGAATGAAACGCTGTTCTTGTCTTCCCTGTCAGAAATGTAATTCCTTAAATTAACGAGTCTTGAATTTGAGTCTGAGATGCAGTGCGCCGGAGGCGTAGTCCAAACAGGAGCAAAGTTTCTGACGTTGAGAGTGAAAAAGTCTTCAGAGTAATGGTTGAAATCGTCTGATGCCCTCACAACAATCTCGCTTTCCGCGTCCCTGATCTGGTTAATCACGCAAGAAATGTACTTGTTTGAGTCAATCACGCAATTCGCAAGCCCAGTGTCCGACTGGAACACTATAGAGTAATTAAGAGCAAGAATGTTAGCGTCGCTTGAATAGTCGGGGAGGTAAATGAATTTATTCAAATCATCAGCGTAGCTCACAGTCCGGCTTGGAATGTTAAGCGAAGGCGCGCTTAGAGCGGAGGCTCCAGCGAATGCAGAGAACGCAATTATTAGAAGCGCGATTCCCGCAAAAATGCATGCTGTGTTCAGACTGAAAAAACCTTTTTTGTTCCCCATACTAAAGCCTCCTATTCACTCTTGCAATAAAAGCAACCAAAAGAACGGCTGCAATAATCACCATTATCCAAAACATTACCCACTCAAACGGCGAGAGCTTTCCAAGTTCGTTGTTAAAAGCCCCAAGACTAAAAAATGCGCTTAACGCAGCGTCTGATTTGGATTTTTCGCTCTCTTCAAAAGACAATACAATGTTTTTCTTCACAATTTCCTGCCCTGACACTGCCTCAATTGAAGCGTCAAACTCTCCGCTTGGCGAAGCCGAGCCAAGAACAGTTATTTTTGCCTGCGAAGAAGAATTCGGCAAGATTGTTTTAGGAGCGGTTATCTGCGATTTTGCCGGAGAATAGAAATTAACTTTCACTTCAGCCGGGCTATCTGAATCATTAGTAATTGTAACATAAAAAGAGGTTTTGTCCTGGATGGAAACTTTCTCAGGAGCTGAGATTTGAAGAGCGTGCCCGTAAGCGCCTAATAGAAGAATGAAAAACAATAAAGCGACAAGCATGTATTCTTTATCCATCTTAAACCCGCCAAGAACAGAAGGAGTTTTTGGAACGTCAAAACCAAACAAAATCCTGAAAAGAGACTTTTTTGCAGGAGACTTTGGCTTAGCCTCGGCAGGAGCTTTTGAAGAAACATCCTTTGGCTTTGCGGCAACAGCCGCGCTTTCACTCATTAATGCCCAACCCCAAGTAAAACAATTAACTATGCTTAATTAACTTTGTTAAATTACAAAGTTATTAATGTATATAATTTGCTGCGGGAGGAGTATATAAAGGTTTTGGAAAGCCGCAAAAAACAACCCAAAAACCAAAAACAAGAAAAAACACTAAAAAAAGCAAAAAACTGCCAAAACTAAGCGAAGCTCTATGGACCAGCAGGAGGCGACACAACAGCAACACTGCTTGAAGCAGGAGGAGTTGAAACCGGCGCATTAGTCAAAATCTTAGCATCAAAATCCTTCAAATACTGAGCAACGGATTGACCCGAAGCCGAAGAAACGCCCCCAAAATCAGGAACAGCAGGAGGCTCTACCTGAGTAATTGCCGCAAAAACAACAGCAAGCAAGAGCAAAACAAAAACACCAACTGCAATCAACTTTTTCATCATAAAAACCACTCGCTAATAACAAACTATTCCCCAAACTACTATTTATTTACTATCTTAAGCCACTTAGCCCCGTCAAATCCAAATCTTTCCCCAGTTCCAAGGATGAACGCAACCCTCTTATATGTAGTATCGCTCGGCCTTTCAGCAACAAGCGCGGCATAATCCTTACCATTGATTGAAATCCATGAAGGAGCAAACACATAATTCTTAGTCATCTCAAGAATCTTAGGCTTAGTGAAAGCGAAAGAAGAATTAAACCCGCTGAACTGGTCTTTTAGAGACTGTGAATTAGTCTGCACCATAAAGTTAGGAGTCTTTGGCTCAATTCCGTAATTGAAAACAGTAGGTTCAACAATCCTGTAATTTCCTGCAAAGTCCTTAGTGAAAACTACCTTTTGGTAAACAACATTCTTATCATCCGACCAAACCATTTGAAGCCCGCTCAAAGTATCAGTCGAGGAAGGAGCAAGATTCAAAACAGCATTGAAAATAAAAAGCTGATTCTCCATACTCACATCCCTTGGAGCGCTGTCCTCAGCCACAATAACAGCTCTTGGAGTCTCCGGAAGTTCAATCACATCATGAAGAGTGATGTCAGTAGCTGGATCGCAAGTAGGATCATAAGCGCTCTTTGGAACGCACCCAAGCCCGAGATTGTTAAGCGCGTTTCTTGTCCAATCTTCCTGGGCAATAATCTGGAAATCATTAATGGTCCCCTGACCAATGTAATTAGCAGTAGCATTGTCAAGAGCAGACCCGTTTGCAGGAGCGCTTGCGCTCTTATCCTTGTCCTTAAGCTCCTTCTTCAACTTGTCAACCTCGCCGTAAGCAGCATCCCTTTCAGCAGCAAGAGACTTTGCCGAAGTCCTTGCAGAATCCCTCTGCAACTCAGCATCAGCCTTCTTTTTCTTCACATCATCAAGTTCTTTCTTCAAAGAATCAATCTGCTTCGAGTCAACGCCGGCTTTTCCTTCAAGATCCTTAATCTGGGCTTCAAGATTTGAAACCATATCAGTATAACCCGACAAAGCCGCTTCAATTTCAGCCTGACCATACTCGGCTGCAAGAGCTCTTTGAGTAGCGTCCCTCGCCTCGTCAGTCTTAGCCTTTAACTGCAAAGCAAGACCAGCCGCGGCAGCGTCCAAATCTTCATAATCGCTCAAAGCAATCCAAAGAGAAGTTTCAAGCGACTTGTTCTTCGACTCAAGCTCGCTAATCTTCTGTTCTGCTTTCTGAAGAGCTGACTTAGTAGTAGCAAGCTCGTTACTCAAAGCGCACGAAGGAGCTGGAACCGCAGAACCGCCCGCGCCTGTGGAAACACTGCAAGTAGCTCCAGCTGAAGAAGCCTTAACGCTCAAAGTCAGCGAAGTCTTTTTGCAAGTCCAGTTATTAATATTCTTGTCAAACACAACAACCCCGTCTTTAGGACAAACGCCAAGCTGAATATCAGTATCGTTAGCAGTTATAGTAAACCCGCCCTTAGCCTGCTTGCCCATAGTCAAATAATCAGCAACCCACTCAACCCTTACTTCCTTTGCCGAGTGATAAGGCAGATTATTCACAACAACAACCCACTTCTTGCTGTCAACAGGACGCTTAATGAACGCGCTGAACTCATCAGCCGCATTCGCAGTATTGGAAGAAACAACCTTCCCGTCAATAACAAAAGAATGCTTCACAATAGAAGGATCAATATACTTCTCAATGCTCCAAGAAGAAGTAG
>CAZJAE010000003.1:16948-20827 GCA_964544205.1 uncultured archaeon | reverse complement strand
AATTAAGTCAATTAATATAAATTAATTAATTCTTGAAAGCCTGCTTTAGTTCCTTGTCGCTAAGGTGCCTAAAGCCCTTCTTGTCAATAACCGCAAACTCAATCCTTGACATGGAGATTTTCTCTTTCTCAGGCATGCTCTTCTCAATAGCCTTGTACGCAAGATTAATAGCGTCGTTCATATTCAAGCCTTCCTTGAACTCTTTCTCAAAAACTTCCATGGCTTTTTCCTTGTTTCTTCCAACGCTGACAGCCTTGTACTCGGCAAGCGCGCCGCTAGGCTCAGTCTCGAAAATCTTTGCGCCCTTCTCGTCCACTCCGCCAATAATGAAAGCAACTCCAAAAGGCCTCAAACCGCCGTACTGGGTAAAAGCCTGCTTTGTTTCAGCAATCTCTTTAGCCATTACTTCAATCTGAATGTTTTCAGAATAAACCATTTTATTGTCCTGCGCCTGCCTTCTCGCAATGCCCACTAATCTTCTCGCATCGCCCACAAGCCCCGCGGAAACAACCGCAATATTATCATCAATCTTGAAAATCTTTTCAATAGATTCAGGAATCACAAGCTTGCTTTGAATACTCTTATCAGCCGCTAGGACAACCCCGTCGGCAAAAACAATCCCCACACCCGTAGTGCCCTGCTCAACAATCTTAGAAGCATACTCAACCTGATACAATCTCCCGTCAGGAGAAAACATCGTAGCAGCCTTGTCATAGGCAGGAACCTTTGAATTCTGAACCGGATACATAAAACAAACCCCCAAACTCTCTGATAAATAAACGCAAAAAAACTACATTACTCCTATATCCTATCCCTTAAAAAGAAATCGCCGGCACGCTAAAACGCCTTGTTTTGCTTTTCCTATACAATATACTTAGTTTAAAGAATGTTTAAAAAACCTGCTTTGAAAGGCAAAACACAATAAAAACACGCAACAGCGCCACTGGCAGAAAACTAGCGCCTCCGCTTCTTTCCCCAAAGCTTTCGCATAGCGGCGCTTACATTGCCGCCCGCAACGCTGACACTTGCGCCCGGATTCACCCTCTTGCTCTTCCCAAAAGGACCCCTCACAGTAGTAGCCTTCAACCCAGTAGCCTTGAATTTTGGTCTAGCCAATTAAAACACCAGAATAATTAATGCAAAAGTTGTATTTAAAACAAACTCAAATTAATTATGCAAAATTAACCCCCTAAATTCACACAATCAGGATTATAAACAAAGAAAACGAGAAATTTTGAATGAACCCTTTCAAAAGAACAAAGCCAAGGACAAGTATGTCGGGAAGAACGCTGAGCGCAAGAGAAATCACCGTGATGGAAAACGCCAAAAAAGTGCGGGCTGATCTTAGAGCAAATTTTTCCGGCGCAGTAAACAGGAACGTAAAAACACTGACCCCAGAAACAAGAAAAAAACTCGCGCAGGAAAGAAGCGCAAGAATGAAGATTGAAAAAATAATAAAATCCTCAAACCCGCAAAACCAGTGGATGACAAGATTTGCTCTTGAAGGATTATTCAACTCCGCGGCAAAAAAAGAATACACTGCCGAAGAACTCGCTCTCATACCAAAAGCATTTGGAAAAGACTCAAAATCGCTCACAGGATTCTTTTGGGTAAAAGGAGTGCGAAAAGGCAACTTGGCTGATTACGAAGCGAGAAACGAACACGCAGTAAGACTATTTGTAAAAGCAAGGGGAAACAGCGCAATACTGCTTGAACCCATAATCTACAGAACAGTGAGACAGGAAGCGCTTGCGGAAGAGACAAGACAAGCGCACCACGCGCACGAAGAGGCAAGAAGAGCTGAAATAGAAGCCGCAAGAAACATTCACCGCGAAAGAGTTTCAGGAATAAGCGGAGGACACAGAATGCCAGGACCGCAGGGCATGGATACTGAAGTGTACCGAAGAACCGACACAACTCTTTCAGAAAAGCTTGACGTAAGAGCAGGAATGCTGAGACCAAAAGTGCAAAGACAAGTAAACGCAGAACTCGCCGAACTGATGAAGAAACACAACGAGAACTTCATACGCTCATTCATTGAACTCGGCGAAAGACACGGCGTAAGCGTGATGAACATACGCTTATGAAAAAATAAAAAGCCCGCTCTAAAAACTATTCTATTTTTGCATAATCCTTAAGCGTCTTAATAGTCCCAGAAGTTAGAACCGGATTGATTATAACCTTCTTGTTCCTGATCTTCTCAATAAACGCAGTGCCGGCGATTAACTCAAGCTCTTTTCCCCTCTTGCACTTAATAATCGCCTTGTTCCCTTTGAAGAGAACAATCCGCGGATTAATTTCAGCAAGCCCCTTAGAGCCGAAAAAAGAAAGCAAGTCAATCCAAAAACCAAAGTAAAAATCCTTCTCATTCACATCAGCGTTCAAAACTTCAAGCAGAACGTAGCGCTTACGCTCGCGCTTTGAAAGAGGAGTAATAGTTTTCTTGGACTTTTCAATATTCACTTCAAACCATCCTCCAAATAATCCTTAGCCAAGCCTGACGGCAATCCAAGAAGAACAGCAAGCGACTCCCTCACTTTAGCGGGCCTCAAATGCAGAGGATCCTTAGCCCCAGAAGCCACAATGAACTTAGTCCCCTTCATTTTGCAGTACCTTACAATCTCAACGTAATTCTTCCAGTACTGGTGCCTCTCAAAAGAATTAGCCTTGAGAAGCTCTTCAAACATCAAAACAACAACTGCCCCGTTATCAGCAAGTTTTTTTGCCAAGCCCAAATCAAAACACTGCTTCGTGTCCGAAGGCTGGAGCAAAAAATCGGCGTTAATCTTCACTGCGAACTCGTTCTCCTTAATATCAGAGCCAATCACGGCCTTCTTTTTCTTTGAAAGCTTTGAAAGCTCGCTTTGAGGAGTCTTTGAAGAAACAACAAAACAAGGAACCATCTTCGCGTCCTTTGCGACTTTTTCCTGAGCCTCGGTGCTCACAAGAACGACGAGCCCTTCGTTAAAATAAGTGCTTACTGCAAGCAACTCTTTGAGCGGCTGCGCATAAACTATATCCATCGCAAAAAACCTTTCAGGTTAATAACGAAAAAGGAGAAAATAAACCTTTCTCCTCCGCGTTAAAAATAAGAAAATCAATCAAAACTTCAGCCGAATTTTCTGTCAAGCGACTTTTTGAACCTGATTTTTCTCTTGTTCTTAAGGTTCGTCAGCTTGTTAGCTCCGCCTGCGTAAGTCTTTCCTCTCTCAGCCCTGCCTCTTGCAGTTCCGCTTGAGAGCCACTTAAGGTTCTTGTCATTCACTACGCTAGGAGCCGTTCTGTCAGCCAAAACAACTTCAAAATAATGCCACTTACCGTCTTCAGCAATCTTGTAAGAGCCAAGAGCTTCAGCATTCTCGTAATACTTGCTTGCTTTCTGCTCGCTCATTGCCTGAGTGCTCAGCCTTCTTGAAAGCTTATTCTTACCCTGTCTCTTAGGTCTTCTCTTATTTTTAGGCCTGTGATGAGTTCCAGTACCTTTTCTTACTCTAACTCTAACAACAAAAATACCCTGCTTAGCCTTGTAGCCAACGCTTCTAGCAGAAACTAAATTAGTAGGGTGATCAACTTTAACAACAGCCCTTTCCTCGTTTCTAAACTCGATTCCTCTCTTTCTCATTATAAGAGCATAATCGTAATTCTCGTCCTTTACGCCCTTCCATTCATTCTGAAAAGCTTCTCTAATGTACTTTGATGCACCCATTTTATCTCACCAGATAACTAAAACGTCTATAACTAAAACAGCAAAAAAAGCATTTATAAAGCTACCCTTTGCGTCTCTTTTGCAAAGCGCCAGGAAGTGGTTTTCTTGAAGGAACCGAACCCAAAACAGGATTTTTGGCAATCTGCGCTCGCCTTATAAGAGTCCTTGAGACT
>CAZJAE010000003.1:11120-16938 GCA_964544205.1 uncultured archaeon | reverse complement strand
TCCCCTCGCAGCAGCCCTTGCGACCGCAAAATTCCTTTCAGAAAGCAAGAACCTGTCTACAAAATGCTGAAGCGGGGTGCCCTTATTTTTAGCCGCAGAAGAAGCTTTGTTATTAATAGGCATGCGCTGGGGCATTTGACCACTAAATAACTATAAGCTTTGCCTTATATAAACGTTCACTATGAGAGAGCAGAAAAAAAGCAAAATCCGAACGCACAACACGTGCGACAGATGCAAAGAAAAAATCGCAATAACGCTCGAGTACGGGCCGCACCGCTTCTGCGAGAAACACTTCCTTTATTTTTTTGAAAACCGCGTGAAGAAAACAATAAGAAAATACAAAATGTTTCGCGCGCACGAAAAAATCCTTGTCGCGCTAAGCGGGGGCAAAGACTCCGTAACGCTCCTGCACATACTCGCAAAATATTATTCAAGACTTAATAGACTTGAAGCCCTTATAATAGATGAAGGAGTGAAAGGGTACCGCGACAAGTCAATAAAAACCGCGATAGACAACTGCAAAGCCCTCAAAGTGCCGTACAAAGTAGTGAGTTTTAAGGAAGAATTCGGAATAACAAACGACAAACTAATGCCGCTAATACTAAACAACCCGAAAATGGGCGGAACATGCGCATTCTGCGGAACCATGAGAAGAAATATAATGAACCGGTACGCTAAACTCCTAAAAGCCGACAAACTCGCGACAGGACACAACCTTGACGACGAAGTCCAGAGCTTTGTAATGAACGTATTCAACAACGATTTTGAGAGAATGAAAAGAATGAGCGCAAACGGAGGCGCGGTAGAACACGCAGGATTTGTTAAAAGAATAAAACCGCTCTACGAAACTCCTGAAAAAGAAATAATCGCATACTGCGCGTTTAAAGGACTCAAAACCTACTCGGAAGAATGCTGCCCGTACTCGTGGACCGCAAAAAGAAACGAGTACAGAGAAATGCTCAACAACTTTGAGAACAGATTCCCAGGGACTGAATACTCAATAATAAGGTTTTACGAAAATCTCCAAAAATACGTGAAACCAAAATCCGGCGAGAGGCAAAAACTCGCGCTGACTCTGCATGAATGCACAAAATGCCAAGAACCGACTGAAAGAGAATTATGCAAAACCTGCGAAATGATAGAACTCGCAAAAAAAGAAATCAAAAATGCAAAAACCGGCCCGAAGAAAAAAATAAACTCCAAAAATATTCAGGGAGAAGCGCTTCCTGAAAAAAAATACAACAAAAAACTGACCTGCCACTCAACAAAATACGGAAAAACATGTGAGTAAAAAAATGCGTGTGGTTAAAGAATCACTTTCTTAGCTTCTTTTTTTCACTCTTCTTAAACCAAGAAGAAATATACCCTTCGCCGGGTTCGCGGAAGTAAAGCTTCAAAACCAAAACAAGAGTAGAGCCCACAACGCCGATACCATAACCCCAAATAATCGGCAAGTTCTCAATCAACAACCCGTAAATAAGCCAGATATAAGCACCGGCAGCAAAAATCAGGTACGCTGTGAGACTCACATCCTTTGCGCTCTTGTTAGCAACAATCTTTCTCGCCTGAAGAAAATGAGCAAAACTCATCAAAACCCCGAATAGCGACGCGAGAAAATAAAAAATCTCAAGCAGCATCAAATCACTTCACAGCCTTCTTCTCAAGCCTGTCAGTAAGCTCCTTCTCAAACTTGGTGAGCTCTTCAATCTTAGCGTCAATCACAAGGGTCTTCTCTTCAAGCGCCCTCTCAGCCGCGGCATTCTTCAAATTAAGCTCGTCAATCGCGGCGTTAATCTGAGTCAGGCTCTGCTGCATTCCAGTCAAGAACTGTTTTCTAAACTCGTCAAGCACCATAATCTTCTGCTCAAGAGACTCGGGAGAAATCTTCTTGCTCACAGCCTGAAGCCTGTTGAGCTCGACTTGGAGCTGTGCTATTAATTCATCAGCGCGCTGAACAGTGAGCTGTTCAATCCTCTGCTCCGCCTGATTAAGCATTCCTTCAGCAATGTTCTTCTCAAGCTCAAGCGTCTTATTAATCCTCTCATCCATCTGCGACATGTGAGCCGAAGCAGAGTCAATAAACGCCTGCGCGCTTGACTTGCTCTTAATCAATTCAGAATTCATTTCAACAACAATCTGCGCCTTAGTCTTCCTCACTTCCTCAAGCGCCAGGCTAATCTGCGCAATCGACGCTTCCTGCTGCCTCTTCGCAGCCTCAATAGCGGCAAGGTTCTCGGCAAGCTGCTTGTTGTACTGCTTAATTTCCGCAATTTTGGCGTCAATAATGAAAACAATTTCTCTCTGCTTCTGTTCAAGCGCTTCCTTATTGCTCGACTGGATTAACTCTTTTTGCGAATCCATCAAAACCTTGAACTGGTAAAGCTCTTTTCGCACAGCCTCGTCAACCCTCTCCTGAACTTCAGAGTCAACATCCTCTTTGAGCCTCTTCATCTCAGCAAGCTTCGCGTTAACAGCAACAACAATCCCCTTCTTCCACAACTCCTCAAAATCGGGACTCGCTTCAAGGTCTTTTGCAGTCTGCGGAGAAAGCTTAAACGAAGAAAAATCATCAACGCTCTTAGCGCCGGCAAGTTTGGAAGCCGCGTCAAAATCCATTTTAGGAACAACAACATCCTTAGAAGCCTTAGAAGGCGAGACACTCTGCGCCAAGTTCTGGGGCTTTTGGGAAACAACCGGCTCTTTTTGAACAACAGGAGCTGAAGCATCTTTTTGAACAGGAGCTTTTTGAGGCTCGATTTTAGCAGAAGCTTTCTGCGCGTCCTTTTGCGCCGGAGGAGAATAATTCTTCTGCAAAGATTTCAACGCATCAGCAGGAAGGGCGCCCGCGTCTTTTTCAGAATCCTTTCCGCCGGCAACTCCACCCTCAAGAGTCTTTTCAACTTCTTCCTCAAACTCTTCACCGTCATCAGAACCATCGCCGGACTGGTCGGCAACATCCTTCATAATCTTGTCAGCAATATCAACATCAGGCTTTGCCTGCTTCTCCGCAGAACTCTTAACAGTAAGCCCCGCTTCGGAAGTTTTTTTTGGAATAGGAATCTGCTTCACAATCTGCTCATCCATCGGAACATCAGTTCCCTCAAACTCGGGCTTCTCTGGCTCGCTTGGCTTCTTAACAACAGGCGCAGCTCCCCCCGCAGAAGACTTCAAGTCAGGCGCTTTTGACTCAAGCGACTTTCTTGCATCCTCAATCAACTGCATAGCCTCTTTCTGGTCAATGCCCACGTCAAACAAATTATCGGAAATCTCTTTATCAGAAACCCCCAGCGCGATGAGCTTTTGAATGGACTCAATAACAGTAGCTCGCTTATCCATCATACCACGAAAATGTGCCTTAAACCAGTTATAGTTGATTTTTCTTGAATAAAAAGGTTATGCTAAAAAAGAAAAAGAGCCCCTAAACGAGGGGCAAAGACCCTTGCAATTAAGGAGAAATCATGATAACGCTGTCCCCGCGAATCATGACTTTGCCGTACTTAGTCTTCATCTCGCCTTCAACAATCTGCGAGGCATTCTCAAGATGCAGATTCATGTGAACATCAAAAGCCTTCAACGTTCCCCTGACCTGCTGATTGCCCTTCAAAACAACCAACACTTCTTTTTCTATCGCTTCGTTCAACAAGTCGAACGGTCTATTACTCATGAAAACACCTCATTTTTTCTTAAAAATTGAAAACAACGCTTCAAAAAAACCACCCTTTTTAGGAGCGGCTGTTTCAGCATCCTTCAGCCCAGTAAGCCTGGACGCAACCCTTGATACTTCCAAAGCAGCAGGACAATCAGGCTTTCTCACAATAACCGGAGAAACCTTTTCCTGCATGAAGCTCTTCCGCACTTCAGGATCATAAGGAACCGAACCATAAATAGGGAGTTCAAGCATATTCGCTATGTCATTCTTCGTTATCTCCCCAGTTTCATTCATAACAAAATTAATAATCGTGCCAATAACCTTAGAGCCGAGCCTCTGAGCCACAATCTTGGTCTTCAAAGCATCAGCAATCGCAGGCGAAGTAGGCATAGTCACAATAACAGTTTCCTGCGAAGCGCTCAACGCACTCAAAACATTCTTCTCAATACCCGCCGCAACATCAAGCAAAATATAATCATACTTGTCGGTAAGCTGGGAAACAACGCTTGAAAGCCTCTCGCTGTCAACTCTCTTATAATTATCAAGACTCAAACCCGAAGGAATAAACCTAACACCCATCGGGCCGTCATAAATAGCATCATGAACCTGCGCCTCTCCCAAAAGAACATCATGAAGAGTAATTGGAGAAGACTGCATGCCTAAAAGAAGCGACAAATTCGCCATCGCAACATCAGCGTCAATCAATAAAACCTTCTGGCCGAGCTTTGAAAGAGCAATACCGAGATTCGCAGTAATAGTAGTCTTACCAGTCCCGCCCTTGCCCGAAGCAATCGCAATAACCCTAGCCATAAAAACACCAAATAATGAAACAAACTCACAAATAAAAAGCTACTCTTGGGAACAAAAAACAAAAAACCCAAAAAAATCCTCCAAAAAAAAAACAAATCACGCAGTCTGCGCAAGCCTCTTCTTCTCGCCAGCCTGCTTATTTGACTGAAGCAAGCCGTTCAACTCAAAAGCAAGAGCCTTAAGCTCGATGTTAGAAAGCTCGCTGCCCGCCTTTACTATGAAAACCTTCTTCTCAAGCGGGAAAAGCATAAACCAGGAATCATTCCTCTTAATCAAAACAGACTCGGAGTCAGGCATCTCGCTCTTAATATAAGACAACATAGCCGTCCCCATAATCCCTTCAGTATGCCCGTTGCCTTCGCTAGACACAATCAAACTGCCGTCAAGATTAGTAACCAAAAAAGAATCAACCAAATGCTTTCTTTTCAAAATAACGAGGTTCTCTTCAAAGTCCTGAGAATAAACATACTTATGCTTGGATAAAAAATCCCTCAAAAACTCTAACTGGGAGTGAGGCTTCTTAGTATCGTCATCAAGAACGCGCAAAGCGAACTTACGCAACACACGAATCACCATACAAGCTCACCAATTACTAAAAAAAACTTCTAAACCTTCAATTCGCCCAACCCATAAGCATCAAGCGCGCTCTTTTGAGACTGCGCCCTGCTAAACCTAGGCGAAAAGGCTGAAGGAATCATTCTTGGAATGTCTTTTAAATCTATTTTATTAGTCAAAAGCTTCTCATCAAAAGCAGTCACCAAGTCAACCTGACTCCTCGTCAAACCCACGCACTGAAAAAAACCCAAACCCTTGGTCTCGTTCAAGAAAAAAGGAAACGCCTCGCTCCCCTTAACAGTCTTCTCCGCGCCCAAACACTCAACAATACACGCAAAAATCACGCCCTCCCTGAAAAAAAGAGCCCCCTCTTCAATAAAATTCCCCTTAACCGAGAGAATAAGATACCCGTTAAAGCGATTATCCAAGAGCTCCTGCGCTTTAGACACAAAATCAAAAGGAACATCCCCCTTCGCCACTACTTCGCCAACAGGAAAATTCAAAACAACACACCAACCGCAAAAAACTCTGAAAAATAATGAAAAATGGAGTATATATTATTTCTTATCGCCGGAATTAGACGAGCTTTCAGCCGCAACAGCCTTCCTGCCCTTAAGAAAAACAACCCTGTCCGCAGTATTCTTAAGAGCCGCCGCGCTCATCTCCTCAGCCATCATGGCAATAGTCTCCTTTCCCCGCTCCTTAGCCTTAACCAACGCAGGCAAAAAATCCGAATCCCTCGTCGCAAACACCAAAGCGTCAATATTCTCATTAAAAACAGTCTCCGTAGCATCGCAAGCCATT
>CAZJAE010000003.1:4897-11110 GCA_964544205.1 uncultured archaeon | reverse complement strand
AATATCAGTAGTTGAAATCACAGGCGAAAACCCCTGATTCACCGCCGCCTCGACAAGCTTATCCGAAGCGAACTGATTAAGATACACTTTCCCAATCTTAACAGTGCCAAGCTTCTGCGCCTCCCTCTTAATCAAATCAAGGTCAATCCCAAGCTCTTTTCTCAACAAGTTAGGCCCGTCAACAAAAACAGCGAGCCTCTTCTCATGATGCGCCCCAATCAGCTTCCTAATCCTCGAAAGAACCACAAAAACACCAAAATAAATAGATAAAAAGTTAATAAAATACTTTCCAAAAATAACATACACAACAAAAGTGATGAAAATGAACAACAAGAACACGCTTGAAGAACTTCAAAAAGAACTCTACGCTCAAAAAAACCCAAAAAAAGCAAAACTCCTGCAAAGATTCTTCAAAACCGGATTTGGAGAATACGCCGAAGGAGATATTTTTTACGGAATACAAGTCCCAGACACGCGCAAAACAGCAAAAAACTACGCGCACCTAAGCGAAGAAGAACTATCCGCACTCATAAAATCAAAAATCCATGAAGAAAGACAATGCGCGCTGATAATAATGGTTCAAAAAGCAAAAAGCAAGAAAACAACCCTTGCTGAAAGAAAAAAAATGTTTGAATTCTACCTCAAACACACACAACACATCAATAACTGGGACCTTGTGGACGTAAGCGCGCCAAGAATAATAGGAGAATACCTGCACACTGCAAAAAATGCGGGCGCTGACGAAACGCAAACACTCTACAACCTCGCAAAATCGGCTGATTTGTGGGAAAAAAGAATCGCAATAATCGCAACAGCATACTTCATAAGCAAAAAAGAATACGAACACACACTCAAAATCTCCGAAATCCTGCTAAACGACACGCACGACTTAATGCACAAAGCAGTCGGATGGATGCTAAGAGAAGTTGGAAAACGGGATTTAGAAACTGAAGAAAAATTCCTGCGCCAGCACTACAAAAAAATGCCCCGAACAATGCTAAGATACGCAATAGAAAAATTCCCCGAAACAAAACGACAAGGATACCTAAAAGGCACAATTTAAATTCACGCACAAACATAAAATAACTGCACAAAAACAAGAGTGAAACCAAAATGAGTGAAGAAAAACCAAGAATAGGAGCAGGAGTAGGCGTAATGATAGTCCGCGCAGGAAAAGTGCTGTTAGGACTAAGAAAAGTAAAACCAAAACACATGGATGCAGGACTCCACGGCGAAGAAACATGGTGCCTCCCAGGCGGAAAAATGGAATACGGAGAAACATTCGAAAACGCCGCAAAAAGAGAACTAATGGAAGAAACAGGAATAGAACTCAAAGAAAGCAGAATACTATGCGTCAATAACGATATGAACGAATACGCGCACTTCATCACAATAGGAATACTCGCAAAAAAATACTCCGGCGAAGCGGAAGTAAACGAACCAGACGAAATAACCGAGTGGAGATGGTTTGACTTAAACAAAATCCCGAAAAACCTATTCTTCCCAACCCAAAAAATCATTGAATGCTACAAACAAGGAAGATTCAACCTGCCTGAAAAGGAATAAAACCCCAACCAACCCAAAAAATCCCCAAAAAAGCGAGATTTTTAAACCCAATCCAGCTACTTGACTTAGGAAAGCTCTGGTATTTGAAGGGTTTTGACGATAAAGGGTGTTAGATATGGTTGACGAGAAGAAGTTCGAACAGGCAGGGTCGCTAAAGCCAGGCCACTTAGTTCTAATTGACGGAGAGGTTTGCCAAGTAAAGAGCGTTGAAAAATCAAAGCCGGGCAAGCACGGAGCGGCAAAAGTAAGAGTAACCGCGTTTAACATTTTCACAGGACAAAAAAGAGGACTATTAAAGGGAACAGACGCTGAAGTAGAAATCCCAATCGTTCCAAAGTCGGACGCAACAGTAGTTGCGCTCGTTGGAGACATAATCCAGATAATGGACAAGACATCATACGAAACATACGACGCTCCAAAACCGGACGCAGAAAGCCAAATACCTGCCCTAAAGTCAGGCGACGAAGTAGAGTACCAGAAATACGGAAACGCGATAAAAATCGTAAGAAAAAGGTAAAACAATTAACGGAGTAAAGAAAGCCAAAAAAGCTTTCTTTACCATTCTATTTTTTATGAAACAAAACCATTCAAACAAGAACAGCGAAAAAACCGCGCTCCTCCTAATCTCCGGCGGAATAGACAGCCCGGTGGCAGGAAGACTACTAAAAGACGCTGGTTTTGAACTGCAAGCAATTCACTTCTCCCAAGTCCCCTACACTGACGACACTCCTGAAAAAAAATCGCTCCTCCTTGCAAGACAACTCGAAATAAAAGAAGCCATAATCGTCGACGCGGGGGAAGAATTCAAAGAAATTGCGGAAAACACGCACAGAGAATACTACTTCATACTCATAAAACGATTCATGATGAAATGCGCTGAAATAATCGCAAAAGAAAAAGGAATAAACTTTTTAGCCACGGGAGAAAGTTTAGGACAAGTAAGCTCCCAAACCATGAGCAACCTAAACACAATAAACTCCGCAACCGCAATAGAAATACTAAGACCCCTAATATTCATGAAAAAACAAGACATTATAGACATCAGCGTAAAAGAAGGATACTTTGAAGTCTCAAAAGGGCCGGAAATGTGCGACGCGCTTGCGAGCGGAAAGCCAAAAACAAGAAGCTCCATAAAAGACACAGAAGCAGAGGAAGAAAAATGCAAAATGACTGAATTAATCCAAAGAGCTGCGAAAAAAACCAGAATAGAGAGCACATCAAAGGAAATAAAACTAGAAAATGAAAGAATAAATGTATGCAAATAAATAAACGCAAAAATTAATTTAAAGTGATTAAAATGGAACTGGACGATTTCACCGGAAAACCATGCAGAAGCAAAACTGCTTACGAGTTCCTCCCAAAACACAAAGTAAAAATAAACCTGCAAACTGCCGAAGAAGAGCTTAGGGAAACCGCAAAAACAGAAATCGCGTCAAAAGTCCTCCTAATGGTAAAAATAGACAACACAATAGCGTCAATATTCCCTTCAGGAAAAATACTAGTCAGGGGAGAAAGAGAAGAAACAAAAGCAAAAGAATACGCTAAAAGAATAGTGAACGCGTTAAAGAAAAGCGTTTCATAAAAACGCGCCCAAAAAGCCCGCCAAGCTATTTTTAGAACCAAAAAACTCCTTTGAACCCGCCTGAAAAAAGCGCGCCAATAACCAAGATAGAAAGCATTAAATACAATTCATATGTTAATCTTAGCAATCAACTCAACGCCGGAAAACAAGGAAAAAATTCTATCCGGCGGTAAAATCAAAAGGGGGTTTAATAATGGTTGATTTTGGGGAGTGTATCAAAAAGCCTTTTAGCGACATGAAGACACTCTTAGTCGGAATGATAATCGGAGCAATACCGATAGTAAACATCCTGCTAAGCGGATTCATACTAAAAGTAGCTGAAGATACAACAAAAGGGAAAAACAAGTTAAGAAGCTGGGCAGCCGGAGACATTCTTGACTACATAGTAAAAGCAATACTGGCAGCAATAGTAGGAATAGTGTATTTCATAATACCAATAATACTGATATTTTTGGGAATAGGAAGCGCATTATTCGCAATACTGGGAACACTGCTTCCAAGCATGGACCCAAACGCTTTGGGCTCAGGCACACCGCCGGCAGTAGACCCAATGACTATAGTATCAGCCCTGCTTAACGGAGCAAGCGCAGGCGCGCCGTTAATAATAATAGGGATAATACTAGCAATAATCGCGGCTCTAATCCTGCCAATGGCTATAATGAAATGGCTAAAATCAGGATCACTCGCAGCGGCATTCAACGTGCCAGCAGTGATAAAGAACTGCCTGACAGGAAAATACATAATAGCGCTGATTGTGGGAGCAATACTCGCAATAATAATAGGAGCTATTTTGTCAGCAATCGGAATGGTGCTGCTATTAATACCAATAGTAGGATTCATACTAATGGCATTAGTTTCAGGACTATCAAGCTACATAGTAGGCGTAATGTACTACTCAATGCTAGCACAGACAGTTGATTAGACACGAAAAGAAAGCGGCTAAAAAGCCGCTTTTTCTATTTTTTAAAAACAAACCTGCAAAAATAACGCACTCCACAAAACTGCTCTAATAACCCGAAAGGCATTCTTACTCTTTTAAAAAAACATAACTCCTTAATCTAATTAACAAAAGAAACAAGGTGAAACAAAAATGGAGCACTGCTACAAAGACGGGTGCATATTCTGCAAATTTGCAAAAAAAGAAATAGAGACAGCAATAATCTTTGAAAACGACTACGTGATGGCATTTCCCGACATTAACCCTGCGGGAATACTGCTCGGACACACACTCATAGTCCCAAAAAAACACTTTGAAACAATAGAAGACGTTGAAGAAAAATACCTGCAAGAAACAATAATAGTAATAAAGAATCTTTCAAGAGCGATTAAGAAAATGTCAAACGCGGACGGAATAAACGTGCTCCAAAACAACGGAAAAGCAGCAGGACAACTCATACCGCACGTCCACTTTCACATAATCCCAAGAAAACACGGCGACGGAATATTTTTTGATGAAAAGAGACGAAAAATGCAGCCAATGGAGCAGACAGAAACAGCAAAACTAATCAAAGAAGCCCTCCAAAAACAATAAAATCCCAAAAAAAGCCGCGCAAAACCGCTAAAAAACACTGGTTTGGAATTTGTTTTGCCAAAAGTCCCCCCTCGTTTGGTTTTCAAACTCAAAAAGTATTAATCTAAAGCAGGTATTATACTACCAAAGAGAAAACGCCAAAAAATTAAATCGGAAAAATTGTTTTTTGGCAAATCCCAACACATTTTCTCTAAAATAAGCTCCAATGAAAAGAAATCGGGCGCCAAGGGGATAACTTTGCGACGCGAACTGCCGTGGAAAAGAGGCGGCAGAAGCGATAACCCGGCTTCTTTTCAAAAAAAAACACCGGCAAAACGGAGCAAATAGCATTAAAAAAAGAAAAAAGGAGAAATAGTTGGGACTGATTAAGAATGTATTCTGATTCAGAACAAGTAGAAAAACAGGAAGGCTCTCCGTACGTGGAAAGATTTGAAGAATTCTTCAACGCAGAGTACAAAAAACAAATAGAAAGAATCGTGGAAGCATACCCGCAGGAAAGAAGCGTAACAGTCGACTTTAAGGCGCTTGAAAAATTCGACCCAATCCTCGCCGACGAACTCTTAGACAACCCGGATTCTGTTTTAGAAGCCGCACACAACGCAATCCAAAACATACACATACCCACACTCACAACAGAAGTATTCCGCCCCCACGTAAGATTCTCAAACCTCCCAAGAGACAGGGAAATAGACGTAAGGAGCCTAAGCGCAAAGCACCTTGGAAAAATGATAAGCGTAGAAGGACTCGTAAGGCAAATCACAGACGCGCTCCCAAAAATTACTATGGCTGTTTGGAAATGCAAAAGATGCGGAAACATTTACAAAATTCCTCAGGAAAAGCAAAGAGTATACCCGCCGAACATGTGTGAATGCCACTCAAAAGACTTTGACTTGGAAGAAGACAAAAGCGCGTTCATTGATTACCAAAAAATTCAGATACAAGAAACGCTTGAAAAGCTGAAAGGAAACGAACAAGCCACTTACGTTGATGTGTACGTGAGCGACGACTTAGTGAACAAAGTAGCGGCAGGAGACAAGACAAAATTCATAGGAGTGCTTAGACTAGTGCCCCCGCAAAAAGACAAAAAAACAGTTTATGGAAGATACCTTGACGCAATATACTTAGAAGAAACTGCAAAAGAATTCTCAGAAGTCGATATTGAAAAAGAAGAAGAAGCAGAAATCAAAAGACTCGCAAAACACCCTCAGATTTACGAAATGCTTGCGCAGAGCGTAGCGCCGGCAATATACGGACACGACACAGTGAAAGAAAGCATAGCGCTCCAATTATTCGGAGGCGTGACAAAACACCTCCCAAACGGGCAAAAAATCAGAGGAAACATCCACATCCTCCTAGTAGGAGACCCGGGATGCGGAAAATCCCAGCTCTTGCAGGCAACAAACAACATTGCCCCAAAATCAATTTACATTTCAGGAAAAACTACAAGCGGAGTAGGACTAACCGCAAGCGCAGTAAAAGACGAGTTCGGCGAAGGCGGATGGACGCTAAAAGCAGGAGCGCTCGTGCTAAGCTC
>CAZJAE010000003.1:0-4887 GCA_964544205.1 uncultured archaeon | reverse complement strand
GGAGGAGTATGCATGGCGGACGAACTGGACAAGATGGCGCCCGAAGACAGAAGCGCGCTTCACGAAGCAATGGAACAGGGAATGATATCCGTAGCAAAAGCAGGAATCGTTTCAAGATTCAAATCCGACACCTCGCTCCTTGCGGCGGCGAATCCAAAATTCTCAAGATTTGACAAATTCACATCCCCACTCGAACAAATAGACCTCCCAGCATCCCTAATCTCAAGATTTGACTTGTTCTTCATGATAAGAGACATACTTGACAGAACACAGGACCAGAAAATATCAAAACACATCCTTGAAACACACCAAAGCGGGGAAAAACTAATGCAATCCCACCAAAAAGGAAAAGCGCTCGCAAAAGAAGAAAAAGAAGAAATTGATAAAAAAACAAAACCTTTAATCGACATGATACTATTCAGAAAATACGTTTCATTCGCAAGGCAAAAATGCTACCCCATCCTAAGCCCGGAAGCCATGGAAGCAATATCTGAATTCTATGTGGGCTTGCGTGACCAGGGAAGAAGCCAAGGCGCGTACGCCGCAACAGCAAGACAACTTGAAGGACTTGTAAGACTGTCAGAAGGAAGCGCAAGAGTAAGACTAAGCGACGTGGTTGAAGTCCAAGACGCTGAAAGAGCAATAAGACTCATAAAAAAATCTCTTGAAGAAACAGTAACCGACCCTGACACTGGAAGAATAGACATAGACATAGTAACTACAGGAGTAACACACGCAAAACAAAACGCAATCTCAACAATATTGAGAATAATAAAAGAACAAATGGGCACAGGAATAGACATGGTGCCTGTAGAAGAAGTAATAACACAAGGAATGGAAAAAGGACTGGACGAGGCAAAAATCACCCAAGCGCTTGACGAACTAGAAAAGAAAGGCGAAATATACAAGCCAAGACACCACTTCGTAAAACCGACAAAAAAAGACGCAACTTAAAAAAAAAAACCAGCCAACGTGCTGAAAGAAACCCCCGTTTTAAGCAGGATATTCTTTATAAAAACAAAAGAAGTAATATTCACTGATAACAATGCCGAAAAAACCTAAAAAAACAACCCAAAGAAATACTGCTGCAGCAGCCACGAAAAAAACTCCAAAAAAAATAATCCAAAGCAAAACAGCCCAAGAAAATACTGTATGGACAACAAACGAAGTATTCCTAAAACTCGCGACAATCTTTTTAGCAACTGAAGTACTCGGACTATTCGTGGCAAAAGCGCTCTTTTTCCAAGGACTCCAGCAAGCGCCCTTCGCCGAAAGCATAGACGACATTACAAACGCGTTCTACCTATTCGGCGTGATAATAGTAATGACAATAATAATCCTAATAGCACTCAAAATGAAGCACACAAAAAAAATGCTTTGGGTACTCGAAGCCCTAGCGGTGTTCTCCACGTGCACAATAGTAATGAGCGCATTCTTCCCAACAAACGATCTGCTTGTCCTCTCAACAGTCGCGCTGTTAATGATACTAAGATACTCGTTTAGGAAAAACATCCTAATGAGAAACACAGCGAGCGTAATAGCAGTAGCCGGCGCAGGATCATTCCTTGGAATATCGCTCGGATTAATGCCAGTAATGGCATTTGCAATAATCCTCGCACTATACGACATCATCGCCGTGTTCTACACAAAACACATGGTAGCAATAGGAAAACAATCGCTTGAAAACAACTACGCCTTCACAGTCGCAATCCCGACAAAAGAACACAAATTCGAACTCGGAAACGGAGACCTCGTAATACCTCTTATGATAGCTTCAAGCGTTCTAGTCAACGGGCCTTTTCAAAACAACGGAATAATGGCAGGACTAGTGCTGGGAGCAAGCTTTGTGGGACTATTAATAAGCATCTACACTGTATCCAAGTGGAAAAAACCAATGCCCGCCCGCCCCCCGCCGACAGCGCGGATGATAATAACAATAATAACCGCGCTCGCCATAGGCGCATAGCCGGCAAAAACGCTTTAATTTCCACGCCTTAATTTGATTTATATACGTTTTGCTAAGGCAATTACATATAGAAGTGAGAATGAATGCAAAAATACGAAGACCTGCTGGTAAAAGCGTACCACTCAATACCGCAAAAAGCATTGAGCCACGAGAGATTTGAAATACCAAGGGCAGAATCATTCATACAAGGCGGAAAAACAATAGTGAGAGGATTTAACCTCCTAATCAAAGACATGCGAAGAGACAAAAAACACTTCATAAAATGGCTCAACAAAGAAACAGCGGCGCCCATAAGCGAAGGAAACAACCAGCTGATAATAAACGGAAAAGTCGGAGCAATACAACTCAACAGACTCATTGAAACTTACTTCAACCAATTCGTGCTGTGCCCGGAATGCAAAAAACCAGACACAAAAGTAGTGTCCCAGGATGGAATAAGAATGCTCAAATGCGAAGCATGCGGAGCAATAAAACCGGTAGCAGGACTTTAAAGCAAAAAAACAGCGAAAAACTTATTTTTTGAGTGAGAAAAATTGAAAGCAAAAATCCACCAAGTCGAATACAAAACAATACTGGCAGTATGCGACAAAGAACACTTGGGAAAAAAGTTTGAAGAAGGCGAGATAAGCTTCACAGCAAGCGAAAAATTCTACAACGGGCAGGACATCACAGAAGAAGAGCTGAACAAACTCCTTGACGAGGCAGACTCAATAAACCTCTTCGGAGACAAATGCGTTACAATCGCCCAAAAGAAAGGAATAGTCGGCGAAAAAAGCGTCATAAAAATAAAAGGGATAAAACACGCACAAGTATACAAGGTATAAACCCCCCGAAAAAAGACAAACGATGATTTTTATAGGTTTTGAAAGACAAGAATAATAGTTTGGAGATGAAAAATTGGCAAATTTTAACAGTCAGAAAAGAAAAAACCAGATGATAAAGAAAAAAACCTTCGGCGCGCCCCAGGAAACAACCGAAAGCCAGGAAATGGGGTACTCAAGAATGCGACTCCCAAACACGAACGACTTAGAACAATTCGCAATAGTAACACAACTAATGGGCTCAAACCAAGTAAAAGCGCTATGCGAAGACGGAGCGGAAAAACAATTCAGAATTCCCGGAAAACTAATGAAAAAAGTTTGGCTAAGAGAAAACGACATTATAATAGTAAGATTGTGGGACTTTCAGCCCTCAAAAGGCGACGTAGTATGGCGCTACCTTGGAAACCAAGTAGAATGGCTTAAAAGAAATGGCAAATTGTCAAAACTAGGGCTGTAAGACAAAAAACAACCCAAAAAAGCGGCAAACCCTAAGGTATAATAACCAAAAAACTCTTTTTACATAATGCAAAACAAGGGACAAGGCCTGCACTGTGCGCAGGCACAGGGCGCAATAGAATACCTGCTAATAATCGGCGCAGCAATACTAGTCGTAGCAATAGTCATAATCGCAGTTACCGGCGCCCTTTCAACAGGACAAACGCAAGTGACAGAGGCACATACAGAAAAATTAAGCAACCCTCTCGTAAAACTAAAAGACGATGTGCAAGGTTTTGAAAGAGTTGAACTCACATTCACCCCAGGTCAAGAAAATCAATTTACCCTCCCGCTAGGATCGCTTGAATACCACACGCTTGCAGAAGTATTTTCAAATGCCCCAAGCGGAACACAAGTTCTGCGGGCAAGCACTCAGATTACATACACAAAGCAGCCAGACCTCACATGGACTCCTGATGCTACAACTGTGACAATAGGAGATGCTGAAAGTTTCATTGTAACAACACCCCAGCAATTCACAATATCAGTTGCCGGACAAGGATATACCGAACAATGCCAGACAAACATAAACTTTTTAGGACTAATAGAAACAATGCCCATTTGTTGCAATTATTACCCTCTCCTCCCAGGGTGTATTGAGCAGGGGCTTTCAAACTTTTATAAACTTGACGAAACAAGCCCCGCGGCTACATTCATTGACTCAAACAGCGCTAGAAACGGACAATGCTTTGACCTAAACTGCCCGCAGAGCGCGCAAGGAATGTTTGGCACAAACGGGCAACTCTTCGCATCAACCCCCCAGCACGACAACTACATACAAATGCTGAACACAACAAACACGACTGACAGAAAAATGACTTACTTAATCTGGTTCTATCCAAAAGAACAAAACGCAAACACAATCATCAGCTTCATTGTAAGCACTGACGGGGCGGGAAAGGACCCGACCACATTCATGCACGGAAGAGGAGGAATATACATCACTCCAGAAGGAAACCTGTATGCATTTGTAATGAACTACGGTCCCGGAAGCGTGTGCTGGGAAAACGGGTTTGGCGTAATAACGACAAACAAAGTAAACCTAAACGCATGGAACATGCTCGCATTCGAGCCGGATTACACAGGAGCAACAAAAGGAAAACTATTCCTAAACGGCACAATAAGCACCTCTGGAACCAGTCAAAGAGAAGCGCAATGCAACAACGACTCGCTAATACTATGGCTGGGAAGAAGAAAAGGATACGAAATTTACATGAACGGAAATGTAAGACAAATAAAAGACTTTAACGGAATAATAGACGAATTCACTATATGGAAACGCCACTTAACAGACTCTGAAATAATAGCGCTCTGGAACAACGGAAACGGAAGAAGAGTGCAATAAAATCAGCAAACCCAAAAAAAACAAGCCCCCTAAAAAGGGTTAAAAGAACACCCTCGCATGCTCTTTACATGGACGACAATACAAAAGCAAGGCAGGATCACTTCGACAGGATACACAAAGAAAAAAGACTCATAAAGGACGAGCACTCAAGAAGCGTTTTTAACAAAGTTTTTGACAACGCGACACTCACAGCAGTGCACGAACTCGCGAGAAAAAAATACTTTGAAGAGCTTGAATTTGTAATATCCACAGGAAAAGAA
>CAZJAE010000002.1:6346-23010 GCA_964544205.1 uncultured archaeon | reverse complement strand
CATACACATTCCAAAACCAAACAACAGGAACACACAAATACTACGTAAAAGCTGACAATAACTACGGAAATACAAGCAACATTGCAAGCGCAACCGTAACAATCATTCCAATAACAATTCCAACGATTCCAAATCCGATAGTAAACATTTCAGCGCCTGAAAGCGACAACTCGCCCGCTCCTTCAATAACAATAAATTATTCGGCAACTACCACTGGTTCCACAATAACAAATTACTATATTTCGGACAACAACACAACATGGATTGACAACAACCTAAACACAACATACACATTCCAAAACCAAACAACAGGAACACACAAATACTACGTAAAAGCTGATGACAACTTCGGCCACATTAGTAATACAGCGTCAATTACTGTGACAATAACCCAGACAACCCCTCTAAACACGTCAATCACGACCCAGCCTACCGCAAACGGGCAAAACTACTACCAAATAGACTCATGCATGACAATAGACAAAAACGGAGTATATGACTTGAACACCGACATTTCAGGAATAACTGACGACTGCTTTGTAATTGAGGCAAGCAACGTAATATTAAATGGAAACAAAAACACGCTGCGCGGAGCAGGAGCGGCAAATTATGCATACTGGGGAGTTAAGATAATTGACTCGGCAAATGTGACTATCGTTGGACTCAATATCAAGAACTTCGGCGATTCCAACTGCACAAGCTCATGCGATAGCGGAGGAATATACGCAAAAAACGCGCGCAGAGCATTAATTCAAAACGTAACAGCCAATTTCAATTCAAGAGGAATTTATTTGGATAATTCAAGCAACAATGAACTCTCAAACATAAACACTAATTACAACAAGTACGGGCTTGGATTAAATAAAATCCCAAACAATTCATTTGAAAGCCTGACAACTTACCAGAACCTCCACGGAATTGCAATGATTTCCGGCTCAAACGGCAACACATTCACTTTAACCAACACTGTTGACAACAGCGAGGGAATAATAATAAACGCGAGCAAAAATAACGAATTCAGATCGGTCAACTCAAGCAAAAATAATGGATACGGACTTAATATCCAAAACGGGGCGAATGAAAATACCTTCGAAGACATTCTGCTTAAGGACAACTTATACGGGTTAAGCATTGATTCAAGCAGGGCAAATACTTTTAGAGTTGTTATAATCGAAAATCCCGCCACTCAATGGATGCAGGCAATTGACAACAACACAGGGACCCAATTCTCGGACTTAATATTTAAAGCGGCTGACGGGGAAGCAGAGATTAAATCAATAACTCTCCCAAAGAGAAGCTCGATTGTAATTGACAAGGCAAATATAAACATCACAAAAAACGAGATTTCAATTCTTACTGAAGAACTTGATTTTTTAACAGATTTAAACGCGGATTTAAAATTTATAGGTTTAAGCGGAGTCAATAACCCGCTGGCGCAGAATAATCAAAAAGACTGCAATAACACATGTTCAGAAGTAGAAACCTACACGTCAAACACATACATATTCACTGCAAAATTAACCGACCCTTCATTAAACAGCTTCTCAATCAGAAACGGCACAAATACTCCCATCCAGCCCGCCGCCCAGAACGCAAACCGATTCACAAAAATCACTATCTCCGACGATTCAACCCAGAACCCGGAATCCATAATGCCCGGCGGAATAAAACCGGCTGATGTTGAAATAAAAAGAGAAGCAATAAGAGACAAGCCAATAGGGGGAAAATACACTTTTATACTAACAATAAGAAACAAATCAAATGCAGACCTAAACAACCTGCGGGTTGTTGAAACAATTCCAAAAAACATAGCCCAAAATGCGGACGACATCAGATTTTCAGTAGCGCCGTCAAAAATAATCAAAAATGACCCGATAATCCAGTGGGACATAAATTTGCTCAAAAAAGGCGCGGCAAAGACAATCACTTACAGCGTTGCGTCTCTTGCAACACCAGAATTAGACGGAGACGCATTCACAAAACTCTTCAATGCAATCCCTGACGCAATAACAGCAGTTCCAAAGAACACTGAACCTGCAACCACCCAGCACCCTGTCGAGATATGCGAAACAACAAAGTGCGACGACGGCGACCCATGCACAGAAGAATTGTGCCTTGGGAACCGATGCGCATACAAAAGGCTTGAAACACAAGAATGCAAACAACCAAAACCAAACAATGAAAACCTGCTATACAACCCAATCATATGGGCAGGGATAATTGCGGCAATAATAGTTTCAATAATCATAGGCGCAGGGCTTTACATAAAAAACAAGAAAAAAAGAAAACTTGAAGAGGAAGCTGAAAAACTTCTCGCAAGCGGACCAAAAATAGTCAATCCTCCAGCCCAAAGACAGCAGACAAACAAGAACAAGGCAAAAGAGATAATGAAAGACAGCCTGATGAAAGCTCTTAAAACAGCCGCTAAAGAAACAAAAACCACTGCAAAAAAAGAAAAGAAAAAAAAATAAGCAACACTTCTAATGAAAAACAGACGGATGTTACAAAAATAATCTTAATTAAGCGCCTTCGGGAATCAATTTAACGAAAATATCGCCGAAAAACTCGTTCTGGTAAGCAAGAATCTTTCCGCTATTCATCAAGAAAAGCACCGGCAGGAAAGTATCCACAACAGAATCCACTTCGCCGCTGTTCACAAGGTCATTAAACATCACAAGCCCCTGCGAGTCCGCCTTTGACTTAATCAAAGTATAAACTTCATCAAGCTTTTCCTCAATCGAAACAGCGCTGAAGTTAAGCTCAATCCTTGGAATGTTCCTCGCGCTCCCCTTCCTTGGAGTAGTGCGCTGAATAATATCCTCAATGCTCATCACAAGCTCGTCAAGCGAAATACGCCCTTCTCTTGCCATCCTGTTGCTCATTAGGTCAGGAATCTCGGCAAGCATTAAAGCCCTCTGCTCTTCAGTAAGAACAGGCTTTTCATCCGCCTCCTCAAGAGAACTCAAACGCAAATACTTTGACTTTGTTTTTACGAGAATGGCGCAGGCAAGAATAGCGTTTGCCGGAACCCTCAAATTATTCCCTTCAAGCTCGTTAATCTTCTTAATATACTTCTCCGCGAGGGAAACAACATCAATGTCCCAAGGATTCATCTTCTCGGTCTCGACAAGGTCAAGGAGAATAGTCTTCCAGGCAGGCTGGTCGATTAAATCAACCAAATCCATTTTAGAATAATCCCTCTCAAAAGCCTCGGAACTGTCTTCAAGGGATTTTAAGTCATTCTCCGCCTCCGCGGCTTCGTCAATTTCAAGAGCCGGAGCATCTTCTTCAACAGGCAAGTCTTTAGGCATAGAAGAATAAGAATCAAAGATAATTATTAACTTTTCCAAAACCAGAAAAACGGGCTCAAAAAGACTTAAATACCACTTAAAACTATAATTCCAGCACTAAGGTGGTTTTGTGGACAGAACAAAAACAGGAATACCAGGGCTTGACGAATTATTAAACGGCGGAATACCAAAAGGAAGCAACGTTCTAGTGGCAGGCGGAGCAGGAACAGGAAAAACAATAATGGCCACCCAGTACTTGTACAACGGAGCAATGCAGTTTGGAGAACCTGGAGTATTTGTAACACTTGAAGGAAACGTAAGAGACATAGCGTGGAACATGGAAAGCTTCCAATGGGATATAAAAGCGCTCCAAGACCAGGGAATGTTCACAATATACCGGCTCGGAATGGAGCAAATGAAAGACAGGGAACTTATTGAAGAAAGACTTGAAGAGCAACTGCGCGAAATAGCAAAAGAAGTGGAGGATATAAACGCAAAAAGACTCGTTGTCGACTCAACCACAGTATTCGGGGCATACCTTGACCCAAGCCTTTTGCGAACAACTCTATTCAAATTCTGCGACAGATTAAAATCATTCGGATGCACAACTGTATTAACTTCAGAAACACCTCCAAGCAAGACAAGCTTTTCAGCATTCGGTGTTGAAGAATTTGTTGTTGACGGAGTAATAGCAATGTACTTCTCCCCGCCGAACAGAAGCTTGTTTGTAAGAAAAATGAGGGGAACACCGCACGACTCAAGCCCGCACCCGCTGTCAATAACACCGCAGGGAATAATGGTTAACCCAAGAGACAACATCATCTGGGACGCAATCAAATAAATAAAAATAAAAATTCTTGTGATTGGGCAATAGTTATGAAAGTAACAAAATTCGCCCAGTCATGCATTCTAATTGAAACAAACAGCGCAAAAATACTCGTAGACCCGGGGCACCTGCTGCTTGACGAGAACGTAGTAAAAGCATGGATGCACCCTGATTTTATCCTAATCACCCACAAACACGGCGACCACTTCCATGAAGAAAGCGTAAAGAGAATAACCACTCCAAAAACAATCATCTTTGCCACAAGAGAAACAGCTGACTTTTACAAAAACACAAAATTCAAAATAATCAAACAGGGAAACAAATTTAGTCTTGGAAGCGCAGGAATAGAAGTTGAAGTTGTCAAAGGAGTGCACGGCTACCTCCCAAGACTCAAAGGAGCAAAAGAAGTCAACGAAGCGATAGGATACATTTTTACTGAAAAAAATCCGGGCGCCCAGAACAAGAGACTATACCACACCGGCGACACTATTTCATTCAAAAACGACTACAAGTGCGACACAATAATGCTCCCCGTAAACAACCACGGAGTGTGCCTTGGACCCTACGACGCCGCTGCATTCGCAAAAGAAACAGGAGCAGGGCTTGTAATACCAATCCATTACGATAATCCGGAACTCCCTGCAGACATGGAAAAAGTAGAAGAAGAATTCAAAAAAGCCGGACTCAACTACAAAATACTAAAAATGGGCGAAAGCATTGAACTGTAAAGAACAACGCCAATCAAAAATAAAAAAAACAGAAACTAAAAGAAGAAATAAAAAAAGAGAAAAAATCAAATCCAGCCGCTTTACTTTTTAAGCGACTGAATAATCTTCTCCGCAGCCATTATTGACTGTTCAGGAGGAACGTTCCCGTCATACTTCTTCAAAATCCCCTTCTTTTCATAATACTCAATCAAAGGAGCAGTCTGACTCATGAAAACATCAAACCTTTTTGAGATTGTCTCTTCCTTATCATCATCCCTCTGGAAAAGCTTGGCGCCGTCAAGGTCGCAAACCCCTATTTTCTTTGAAGGGAGAGTGAGAGTATTATACACTTTCTTGCACACAGGACAAGTCCACCTTGAAGAAAGACGCCTCACTACATTCTCTTTTGAAGACTCAATATAAACAACCGCAGTGAGTTTCTGATTCACTCTCGACAGGATACCGTTAAGCATCTCGGCTTGGTTGAGAGTCCTTGGAAACCCGTCAAACACAACCCCCTCGAATCCTTTCTTTGCCACAATCTTCTTCAATTCGGCTTCAAACATCTTTCCAACAATATCATCAGAGACAAGCTTGCCACTGTTAATAATCTTTTCAAGCTCTTTTCCAAAATCAGAACCGCTCGCAACTTCAGCCCTTATCAAATCCCCTGTAGAAATCTGAACAAGGGAATGCTTAGTCATCACAGCCTGGGCAACAGTGCCCTTTCCCGCTCCCGGAGGACCCAAAAAAATCAAGTTCAAAGACAAATAACTCACCGCAAAAATTAGAGCAAATGAGTTTAAAAGCCAAACCTAAAAACCCCTGTTTTTGGACAAGACAATGCTTTTTCAAAAAACAGCAAAACTGCGCGCAGAAGAAAATCACAGCAGCTTTGTTTTGCCTGTATTTACTATAAGAATTTTCTTTTTCCGGTCAATTGAGTTCTTCATCTGAAGCATCATAGCCAGGCCCGCTATTCCGCTCGGCTCCGTGTTAATATTCTGCTCGCCCGCAATAACCATTGCTTCATCAAGGAACTGCTCCCTCACGGTAAAAACCCCTGAGAGCTGGTTGCAGTAACCGGCAGAGCGGAAAATATGGATCCACTGCTCGTTGTAATAAGAAAAAGGATTGTGAGGAGCGTAAAGCTTCTCTGCCTTTGAAGAAGGATTATTTGTAGTCGCTCCGAAAAAACAGCAATTCCTAAGAACCTTAACATCGCCCGAAAACCTCGGGTCATGAACAGACGCGCTTACCTCGCGCTTATTCACATTCAAAATATTCTGGTAAAGATTCCCGGTCCCGAAAGGCACAAAACAATAATCAGGAGAACTATTCAAAATCTCATAACTCAGCCAGTCATAATAATTAGTAGTCGGGCCGAAAGCATCAGCAGAAGTAATGTCAAACCCGTTAATGTTATTCGTAAGCTCAAGAACTTCCTTCCAGCTCAGCGCCTTTTTCGCCAAGTCAAGCTGATACACGTTGCAGCCCATCTTTTCAAGCGTGCTCACAATATCCTTTCGCATCGACTTATCAACTAAAACATTCAAATTAGGAAGACCGTAGCGCTTAAGCATGGATTGAACAGCAATTGCCGCAGAGCCTGAAGATATTAGCGAAAGACTTGGAAGTTCCTCGTCAACCTGCCCCCTTTTTCTCGCGAGCAAAAAGTCGCGGTACATTACAACCATTTCCCAAGCCATTCTATCCTTGTGAGTTCCGGTAGGATTATGACTCTCATCCTTGAGCCACACATCGCTAAAACCAGGGACTTCAATCTTGTAAGTAGGAGTTGAAGGAAACTTAGGATCATTAGGAGGAAACTCCGGCTTGTTGGGGTCATTTTCCGAGTCAACTTTAATAGAAGCAAGAATCCTTTCATACTCTTTTGACAAAGCCACAAAACCCACCAAAAGCCTTCAAAATATACTAAATTAACAAAACAAATCCTATATAAATCAATTTTACGGCTTCGACGCACCAGACTTATTTAAATAATTCAAAAAAAGAATATAATTATGGCGTCGCCAAGAAAACTGCTCAAAAACTCGGAACAAAGAAGACTTAACATAAACTCGATAGAAGAAACCGCTCAAGGCCAAAAGCTCCAAAAAAGATTTGACGATTTTGTAATCAAACAAACAAGATTCGGCAAAAGAATACTGCTCCACCAAATCGCGGGCGTTCCAAAAGGCTCTGCAGAAACAAAGATGCTTGCGCAAACTCTTGAACTCATTGAAAAGGAAAAGGCAAAATCGCCGGTAAAAGAGAGCAAGAAACTTTCAAGACTAAACGCCGCAAAAAGAGTGCTTGAAGCATCAATAAGAATGAAGCCGGAACTTCAGGGAAGAAACCCTCACGTGTTCCACATAGCCGCCTCAATCGGACTAATGTACGGATTCAACTCCCCGGAACTTTTAAGAACAATCACCACAATGACAACAATGTACCTAAAAGACAGGCACTCTGTCCCGTGGATAGGAGCGCCAAACCACATCTACGACGCCGTGAGAAAAAAAGCCGACGCAAAGGGAAACAACTGGCCAAGCGCAATAGAAGAAACGCTTCACGCGTCAAAAAACACGCTTAACAGCAAACAACTGCTTGAAAGCCTCGGACACAAATGGAACCTCAACAATATAAACCTCGCAAACGTATCCCTACAACTGCTTGAAACTGCCGGACTTGTAAAAAAACTCCCTGAGCAAACAAGCGTGGCTTCCGGCGGGCAATATTCAGTATGGGTTCACAGAGCATACAAATCCAAACTCTCTGCTTACGAAATACAAACAGGCGGAGAAAGACATTACTCGAACACAAAAATGGAGGTAATACACCAGCTTGCGCAGGGAGCAAGATTCTCAACGCAATTATTTAGAGAAAAAACAACAATCTCAAGCGGAAAAAAATATACTACCGGAAACCCAAAAGCAATATACAAGGACCCTACAATAATAGTCGCAATTGAGTCGCTTAAAGAATCAGGAATTGCAAACACCAAAAGAGAATTCGTCAATGGATTCTGGATGACTGAAGTGAGCCTCACCCCGCTTGGAAAACAATTATGGAACGAAGCAGTAAAGACAGGAACCGTTCCTGAAAGACTTAGAAAACTACTAGTCGGAGAAAGAGACTAAAACTAATCCTTCAAAACAAAAAGAAAAGCGCAAAAAAACGGGCTTAATCAAGAAGCCGAATATCAAATACAACCTGTTCTTTTGTCGGAGAAAACTGCCTTACTTTAGCCATTCGCTCAACCACAACTTTTCGCTTTGACTTTTTAGCAGCTTCAATAATCTGATTCTTCGGAGTGTCATAATCGCCCTTAACAACAATCTCGTAGAAATGAATCAAGCCTTTGGGCTTTGCGCAAAAAAATGCTTCCTTTAGGAACTGATAACCTGTATGAGGGAGAGGCATTGCAATTCTGTCAAACATCCGCTTATACTTCCGAAAAACCTTTTTCACATCCCCCTTCACAAACTCAACATTCTTTACTTTATTAAGCTCGGCATTCTTCAAGGCATATTTATGCCCCGCAGGATTAAGTTCAATAGCAACTGCCCGCTTCATTCTATTCCCAGAATTCTTTGAAAGCACAATAGGGTAAGGACCCACTCCTGAAAAGAAACACCCAACCACTTCGCCGTCCTTAATATCCTGCGCTATTCTAAGACGCTCTCCTGAAAGACGGGGGGAAAAGAAAACCTTTCCTAACGGAATAAGAAATGTGCACGCTGATTCACGGTAAGTAGCTACAGTCTGCTTCTTGCCTGCAATTACTTTAACTTTCTGAACTCTAAAAGCGCCTTCATGATTGCTCTCAATCGAGCAAATCGTTTCAAACCGCGGGTTAAGAGAAAGAAGAGTCTCTCCGATTAGTTTTTTTCGCTTCGAAAGCTCTTTTGGAATCTCAATAACCGCAATATTCCCAAACGAATCATACGATTTAGGAGCAAAAGGCTTCTCCTTATCAGAGAGCTTTTCTAAAAGCGCGTCTTTTAAGTTCTGCGGAGCTTTCTGCCCGCCAGCGCCGGTTAGTAAAGGATTTGACTGCTTTGACATGATAGGATTAAATAGGATTGTGAATTTAAAATTAAGCATGGCAAGCGACGCGGTGTATGAATACTTTGTAAAGCCGATAATCAGCCCGGAAACCCAAGGGTACAACCTGATTAATACGGCAACTTACATAATAATACTGGTAATTGCGTGCTTTGCAATATACCTCCTTTTGAGGAAAAAAATTAGTTTTGACGACAAGTTCTTCAAAGCGCTTCTGCCATACATAATATTTGGAATATCAATGCGGGTAGTAATGCACCAAATAGAAGCAGGAATGCTTGTAATAAACGGCGTGACAAAAACCGCCAACCCTCTTGAAATAGGATTCTGGTTCTTCACCCCCGGAGTCTGGCTTTTGACTTTTGCGCTTGTAGTGATAGGACTCATAATCGGAACCGCGCACAAAAAACTTAATACAAAAAGATTATTTATCTTCGGAATCATTGCATGCGCTCCACCGCTCGCATTTAATTTAATGCATTTTAATAACTGGCCCCCGTTCATAATCACAATAGCAATAATTGCCGCAGTGTCTCTTGGAATCTACTACGCTGTGCAGAGATTCACCAAATACAAAATTCAAAACGATAAACTAAACCTTCCGATAATAGCCGGACAGGCAATTGACGGAATAGCTTCAACAATCGCAATCTCATTTTTCAACTTTTCAGAACAACACGTAGTTTCAAACGCCATAATACAAATACACCCGGCATTTTTTGTAGCCGCAAAACTCGCAATAGCTGTTCTAATATGCTGGACGCTTGACGATTACCTGCGCGAATCGGAGAAAACTAAGGACAAGAAAGGCATTGAGAAGAGAAGAAACAGAATAGGGTTCATAAAAATAGTAATAGCAATACTTGGATTCGCTACAGGACTGGCGAGCCTCTTCAAACTCGGATTAATATAACAAGAAACGAAAAAAAACTGGCGGCGCAGTTGTAATTGAAAAATTACCAAGCAGAAACTATTTCTTTGCGCTCTTTAGAGCTTCTGCGCCGCGAGAGAGAGAAACAATTCCTGCGCTGCTAAGCTTTTTCATTACATTCCCAACAGCGCTTAATCCCGGCACTCTTTCAACCTTGTGCTTTCGAGTATTAGCCCTTGAAGGAAAAGAAACATGCCTAAGCCCCGAGGCTTTAACTTCCCTGTAAATGACATGCTCAATATCGGCAAACTTTGCGCCAGGATTCTTTGACAAGGTTTGAATAATTCTACCCGCAATGAAAAACTCAACTTTATCAAGCGCGCCCCTTTTGTTCATAGAAGCAATCCTTTCAGAAGCATTTTTTGCCGTCTCCCACTTGACAATATTCGCCCCTCCGGAAGTCGCATAAACCCTGCCGTTCTTTGAAGCCCTCGACCTCTTCCCGTTAGAAACAAGCTCGGCAAGGCTTGAAGCCGCAAAAAGATTGCCGGCGCGCCTCTTCCTGACCAAGTCAGTGTCCCCGTGAGCCATTCTCCGCCCGGGAGTCCAACCCATTGCATGCTTTCCAGTCATAACAAAACCAGTTAATAGAAAATATCCTTTCTTTAAATATTAAAGCCTTTCCAACCAGCAAATAAGTGATAAAGATGCTTTATTTAATCGGACTCGGACTTAAACCGACTCACATGACGCTTGAAGCGCTTGAAGCGATAAAAAAATGCGACTCGGTGTTCCTTGAAGAATACACTTCAGAATACAGCGAAGGATACACAAGAGAACTGGCATCAATAATCCAGCGCGACGTTATAGGGCTTGGAAGAAAAGAAGTGGAGGAAGGATTTGAATCCGCGCTTTTAACCGCAAAGAACAACAACGTGGCGCTACTAGTTTTCGGCAACCCCCTCACTGCAACAACGCACGTACAAATGCTTCTTGACGCAAAAGAACACGGAATCAAATGCAAAGTAATTCCTGGAATTTCAATAACAAACATGATTGCAGAAACCGGACTTGACGAGTACAAATTCGGAAGAATTGTCACAATATGCTACCACTCGCACGGATACGAGCCGGAGACATTCTACCACCAGATAAAAGAAAACCAGAAAATCGGGTTGCATACGCTCTGCCTGCTTGACATAAAAAAAGACGAAAAGCCAAAAAGACTCATGAACTGCGTCGAAGCAGTGGATTTGCTTGAATACATAGCGAAGAAAAACGGCGAAAAGCACGGATTCACTTACGCCGCAATGATAGGCATGGGCTCCGAAAGGCAAAAAATAGTTTACGGAGAGGAAAAAATAAGAAACACAAAAGAAGTATTCCAAGTATTCCCGCAAAGCCTGATAGTTATTGGAAAAGCAAACGAAAAAGAAACCGAAGGACTTGAAAAACTCCACAAATAGAAAATAAAGATATCATGAAAACTAATAGGAATGATGACGAATGGAAATAACCCAAAAAGAAATCACTGAAAAAGTTGACAAATACGAAAAACTCACACAGCGGGGATTAAAAGAAATCAAAATGAAGAAAAACTTGAGCGAGAACGAGAAAAAAACCGCGGAAGATTTTCTGCAAATGGCAAAAAACTACTACAACGACGCGCATTACTTCAAAAAAGAAGGCAAATTATTAACAGCGCTTGCGGCATTCTCCTACGCGCACGCATGGCTTGATGCTGGAGTTAGGGCAAAGATATTCGAAGCCACGGACGACCAGTTATTCACCCTCCCATAAACAGCTTGATTTAACAAAACATGCAACAAAAAAATGCTTATGAAATTCAACAAACTTATTCCGGAACTATTAGTAACAGATTTTGACAAAAGCATTGAGTTTTACACAAAAACACTTGGATTTGAGGTGAAATACTCAAGAAAAGACCCAAAATTTGCTATGCTTGAACTAAACGGCTCCCAAATAATGATTGAAGAAATCAACAATCCTTCAAAAGAATGGGTGACAGGAGAACTCAAAAAGCCCCTCGGGATAGGAATCAATCTCCAAATAGAAGTTGTTGACATTGACAAAGCCGAGGAGAAAATCTTAAAGACTGGGCACTTATTGAGAATGAAAAAAAGAATAATTACATACAAGACAGGAGAGAAAAACGCAAAATGCGCCGAACTCTTAATACAAGACCCGGACGGCTACCTTTTGCGCCTCCAAGAAACCCTTTCTGAATAATACCCCAAAGATTAAAGCAACCTTTAAATAGAGCTACTTCATAATCTTAGCATGTCGCTTTACGGACCAAAAATCAGGATGCCAAAAATGGACATGCCCCAGCCGGGAAACCCGTCATGGAACATGGAGAAAGAAAAAAAGATAGCAATATTTGTTGTTGTTGCAATAATAATCATACTAATAGCCGTGATCGCAATACCAGCAATCCTAAACCAGGCAAGCGGAGCGCTTGACGGACTCGGAGAAGCGAACGGAGTGAAAACAGAATGGAGCAATAACCCCCTCGACCTGAAGAAAAACCCGACAGAATATGCCACTCTGACGATTGAATTCACTAACACAGGAAAATTTGAGAGAACAATAAATTTTGAAATAATTAACCCCTACCCTGAACTTCTTGACGTGTGCAGCGCGGACAAGCTTGAAACAATGCTCCCCGGAGACAAGAGAACAGTCAACTGTCTTTTTAGAAGAAACGGGGAAATATTCACAGGAACTTACACTATTGAAATACGCTCAGACGTTGGAAGCGCAAAAACAAAACTTGACATAATAGCGAAGTGAAGCACAAACAACAACACACAAACGCTTTGCTCAAATATTTTTCAAAAACGCAAAAATTCTTGATAAATTAATTCACTCCACCAGAACTTATTTATACTAAAGCGCCCCTCTTCTTCGCATGGTGACAGCCGTTGATTATGACAGGTACCTTGCTAACAAAGCAGCGTCGCTCATAAGAGAAAACTTCGCCGAAAGAGGAGTCACAAACCTGTTAGTAGTAAAGTGGGGAGGAAAGTGGAAAAACAAGCTCGGGCACATAACCCCGCTTAAAGACTCTGAATACGGCTCAATGATTGAGATAAACTCGCTGATGAAATCACTTGACGTCCCAGAATATGTTTTAGAATACGTGCTCATGCACGAATTAACACACTACTTCCAGGGATTTGGAAGCAACCACAAGAGAAAACACAAACACCCCCACAGGGGAGGAATAGTTGAGAAAGAACTTGCCCGCCACGGGTGGGAAGAAATAACAGAAAAGTCAGAGAAATGGATAAAAGAAAACTGGCGGAACATACTCGTAAAAGAAGGAGTAATAAGATAACAAAAAATAATTGAAAATATACGCAAATACTTACTAAAAAAATGCTAAAAAATTTATTAAAAAGTAAAAAAATTTATTAAAAGCAAAAAAGAGTTTAATTAAAACTCGGCATTAGTGAACAGGCCTGTAAGTCTCGCCACGCTTATACTTCTTTTCCTCTTCAGCTTTCTGCCTCAAATAATCCAAATACTCCTGCTTGAAGTTCTGAACGTGGAACAACTTTCCGGTGTCAAGATACTTTAAAATATTTTCAAGAACCACATTTGAACCCATTACAGAAGGCATTGCGACAAAATCCACACCCTCTTCGTAAAAATTCAAAGTATCTTCAAAGTAATGCGCAAGAGCAAAAGTGGTCAAACCGGGAGCAAAACGCTTAGCGCCTTCAAGCATTTTTATTGAAGCCCTCTTATCCATTATTGTTGAAACTAAAAGCCTTGCCTGCCTCAAATCAAGCTTGTCCCACAAACCGTGAGAATCATAAGTCCCGTAAACATAAGGAAGCCCGTCATTAATCCCCTGCTTAACAACTTCAGGATCATAGTCAAGCACAAGAACCTGGTGGCTGTTCATAAGAGCCTTCGCAAGCCCCCTCCCGACAGTCCCGCCGCCGATAATAACAATATGATCCTTTAACTGGCGCTTGCTTGGAATAGACTCAATCTCCTCAAGCTTTCTTGTAAAATACTTCCTCCTAAGAGACTTGGGCAAATGCTCCGCCTCGTCATAAAACAACTGGGCAATCCTGCTTGAAGAGCCCGTCAGGTAAGGAGTAACAATCATTGAAACGGCAGTTATCAAAATAATAAAAGAAAACAAGTCAGGCGCAAGAACAGGCTGGCCTGCGGCAGTAAGCGTAACAGCCCCAATGCCCGCAATTTCAAACCCGAACTCCGAAACCTGCCCAAGACTAATCCCCACCCTAACACCCATCTTGCTGCCATAACCGGCAATCAAAGTTAGCGCGAAAAGAACAAGCGGCTTAATAACAAAAATCAATGCAACAATTATAGCCATGAGCACTACAGGAAGCGTTCCGAAAGTAAAACTCAACTGCGCTCCAAGAGAAACAAAGAAAATTATCAGGAAAAAATCCCTAAGAGCCCTGATTCTTGAAAAAATCTCAGAGTTATACGAAAGAGTGCTTAAAGAAAGCCCTCCGATAAAAGCCCCGATAGGCGCAGGAATCTCAAGAACAAAACTAATCCCGATGAAAATAAACGCAGTCGCAACGCTCACGATATAGAAAAGCTCCTGTTCCTCAGAAGCAATCTCAAAAAGCTTCGGGAAAATAAACCGATTCGCGACGAGCGCAAGCACTATAAGCAAAACGCTCTTCAAAACGACAAAACCGATGAACGAAATAGAATGAACCTCAGAAATATTTGCAAGAAGAGGATAAAAGAACACAATTACAAAATCCTGCAAAAGAAGGATTGAAACCATAATCCTCCCGCTAAGCGTGTTAATCTCGTTCTTGTCCGACAAAATCTTGACAACAACCATTGTTGAAGAAAACGCAACAATAATTCCTACAAAAAGCGCCTGTTCTCCTGTCAACAAACCAAAAGGAACCGTTAAGAGAAAAGTAGCGCCGATAACAATCAAAACCTGAAGAATTGTTCCCGCAAGAATTGTTTTCCCAATATTTCTAATCCTCTGAATAGAAGTTTCAATGCCTATTGAGAAAAGCAAAAAAGCCACTCCAAGCGTTGAAAGCAATGTTATTTCAGGAGTGATTTCATGGATCCCCAAAAACAAATCCGTTCCGCCGTAAGTAAAACTCACGCTTCCAAGAACAAGCGGACCGATAAGCACGCCAGCAATAATGTAAGTCAAGAGACTCGGCTGCTTAAACTTCCTCAAAACAACAGTAATAACCGCCGCAGCAATCACAATCATGGCAATATGCGCGAAAAATGTGAGTGCAGTAAGCTCCGACAATCAAATCAACCCGAGGTAAAAAACCCGAATAACTAAGGTTTTTTTGGTTTAAAATGTTTTCTAAAGGCGGTTTGAATAAAAAAAGCTGATTAACCCACAACAGGCTTTGCAGTGATAGTCCCGTCCTTGTTGTCGACAAGCTCAACGCCCTGCTTTCTCAAAGTATTCCTAATCTCGTCAGCCCTCGCCCAGTCCTTCGCTTTCTTTGCAGCAATTCTTTCCTCAACAAGCGCCTTTTGCTCGCTTGAAAGCTCAAAAAAAGCCTCGGTAAAATCAAACACTCCAAGAACAGAGTCAACTTCTTTTAAGAACCCAATTGCTTCATTTGCGCACTCTTTGCCCACTTCGCCCGCGTCAAGCAGCTTGTTAATATTCTTGACAAAGTCAAAAACATGCTTCATTGCTTCAGGAACATTCAAGTCATCATCCATCGCTTCAACAAAACCGCTCCTCGCCTTGTCAATGAACAACTTAATTGAAGAACCCTTAACGCCCGCATTAACCGCCCTCAAACGCTCCACAAAATTCTTCACATTCTGAAGCGTCTTCTTAGCGTCATTCACAGAATCAATAGTAAAATTAAGAGGCTGGCGGTACTGCGAGTAGAGAAGAACATACCTCACAGCCTTCGGGTCAAGCCCCATTTTAAGCACGTCCCTAAGAGTGTAAAAATTTCCAAGACTCTTAGACATCTTCATGCCGTTAACCATTAAGTGAGCGCAGTGAAGCCAGTAATTCACAAACTTCTTCCCGCTCGCCGCTTCGCTTTGAGCAATCTCGTTTTCGTGATGAGGGAATTTATTGTCAATCCCCCCGCAGTGAATGTCAAAAGTATCCCCAAGGTTTTTAGCGCTCATCGCAGAGCACTCAATATGCCACCCCGGACGCCCCCTGCCTAAATCAGTTTCCCAAAAAGCCGCGCCGTCACTATCATCCCAAGCCTTCCAAAGAGCAAAATCTCCAACACCCTCCTTTTCATACTCGTCCTGCTTTACTCTCGCCCCTGATTTTAGCTTCTTTGGGTCAAGCCCTGCAAGCTTTCCATAATTCTTGAACTTTTTAATTGAAAAATAAACGCACCCATCCTCGCCCTTGTACGCAAAACCCTTGTCAATCAACCGGCGAATCAATTCAACCATTTCAGGAACATAAGCGGTCGCTTCTGGATAAACATCGGCGGGCAGAATGTTAAGAGATTTTAAGTCCTCCAAAAAAGCCTTCTTGAACGGAGCAGTGTACTCATAAATAGAAACATGCTTCTCTTTGGAATGCTTAATTATTTTATCCTCAACATCAGTAAAATTCATCACATGCTTAACCTTAAACCCCTTGAAAATAAGGTAACGCTTAAGCAAATCCTCCCACGCATATGCTCTCATGTTCCCTATATGCGCGTAATTGTAAATAGTCGGTCCGCAAGTGTAAAGCCCGACATGCCCCGCCTTAATGGGTTTGAACTCTTCAAGCTTATTGCCCATTGAATTAGTGAACTTTAAAACCATGAAAACCACAAACAACAAAAATCAAAAATACCAAAAAACGCCCTTTATTGATTCACTCATTACCTAACTTTGACTTCAAAGTATCTATAAAC
>CAZJAE010000002.1:0-6336 GCA_964544205.1 uncultured archaeon | reverse complement strand
TTCAACATTCCTCCCAAGCCCCGCAACTTCACCCCTAATTCCGCTAACAGTGTGAAGCATATCAACGCCGATTATGCCGACAAGATTTGTTTTCTTATGCTCAAGCGCGGCAAGGGTTTTTTGCATCAACAAATCCGACATTCGCTTCTGCGCCGCCTCGTCAATAGAAATCCTTGCAACGCTAAAATTAATCATTGCCCTCAAATCATGATAAGCAGTCCTCTCGTCAACAAACAACCTCTGCAACTGGCTCAAAGGCTTTCCGTGAACAATTGCCCGCATCTTTGCAAAAGCAATCTGCGACTCGGTAAGAGTCGGGGGAGGCGTGTTTTTGGGCTTCCAATAAGGACGCATACTCTCCTCAATCCGAGCCTTCTGCTCCCTTTCTAACTCTCTTTGAATCTGTTCAGGAGTCAAGTTATGGGCTTTTTCAAGCGGAGAAACAGCTTTTGGACGCATTACTTTTGCCTGGACAAAAGGCTTTGAGCCTGCTGGAGCTTCATGCTTAACAACAGGAGGAACAATCGGCGCAGGTTTATGAGCAGGGGGAATAATAGGATTGTTAGGCGCTGTCTGCCCGCCACCGTTGAATAACTTTTCAAAAAGATTCAATTGAGGACTGGGCTTTGGCTTTCTTTTAGGCATAAAAAAAACCTCAGTGCGCTCCCTTTATCTTCAAATAAGAAATATACCTGCTGATAAACTCAGCCTCGTTTCTATACCCTTCAGCCTGTTCCGTTCCATCAGCAAACCTAAGCGCATTAGAAGCCGCGCGCTCGGATTCCTTTTTCTTCCACTCAAGCCAGGAAATAAATTCTTTCACATTCTTTGAAGCAGGCTTCCCTTTTTTTGACCTAAAATCAGCTACAAGACGCTTCAGCCTTTGAGCAGTTTCGGCATTGTGAACCTCAGTCGCAAACCGCAAAGCATCACGCATTGCGGCAAATTTTTCAGAGCCCGCCTTAGCCCTTAATTCTGAAGCAACAACCGCCCTTACAGTTCTATTGGCTTTGACCCCTTCAGGCGTCGGCCCGAAGTCAAAAAGCATCTGCTTGGGTTTTTTGCCGTTCCCGTTCTTTCTGCCATTCCCGTTCTTCTTACCATTAGGCAAGCCGTTAGCCATACACAATAGTAATGTTCCGAAATATTTAAACACGATTAATAGAACACGGAAAAGGAGAAAAAACTAATCAGAATCATAGTCTTCAGAGTCAGAATCGCCGCCCTCTTCTTCCTCTTCATCTTCCATTTCAAGCTCTTTGCTTTCAATAAGCTTCAAATTGCCCTTCTTATCGGCAATAATAGTGTATTCAAGATTGCACTCAGGGCAGGCAACCGCATCCCCTTCTTCAAGGTCCGCCACTTCCACGTCAAATCTCGCCTTGCATTCAGAGCAAAGTTTCTTCATCAAGCACCACAATTATCTTCCACCCATTTTCCTTTATAAATCTTACTGGGTGTTCAAAACGGCAATTAAGCACAATATAACCAGTTTAAAGGCTTTTTTTGCAAAAAAGAGGCGGGTTTAGACTATTAGCCTTAGCATCATGCCTGAAATAAAAGACAAAATCAAGGCATTAAGAACAATCACAATAATCCAGTTAATGAAAAGCGCAAAGCCCTTCTTTGAAGTAACCACTTTAAGCATCTTATAAGAAGCCACAATCCATCCCACAAACAAAACAACAAACAATACCCCAAATATTATCAAAACCGCGAGGTACGCAAGGCTTGGAATGAAAGGCATTATTAGAATCAATACAAGCATCAAAAACGACGACATCAAGTTTATCTGCCAAAGCTTTGAAGTAACAGAAGCGCTCTGGGCAAATGATACAAGCTCTCCGCCCTTCTTCTTCCTGACGTGAGCAACGCTGAAAAACCAGACAAGCACTGCAAGAACAAGCCACTGAACAAAATTAAGAACCAAAAAGAATGCCGCAATAATAGGCTCTTTTGTCAAAAGAAAAGAACAAACCGCAAAAATCACAGCCGCAAAAATAGCTGTAAGAAAAGCCGCGCCCCCGCTTGGGTGCACAAGAGCGTCCTCAAAAGCCTTAACCGGGCTGAAAACAACGCTGAAAGCCATAAAATCACTAATTTATAACTAAATTCAAATATATAAAGCTGTCCCCTAAAAACCAAAAACAATACCTTGCAGGGTTTTTGGCAAAAAAATCAAAAACAAACAACAAAAAACAAACAACGCCCTTACTTCAAATCCTTCTTCATCAAAACATTATCAACAAACCGGTTCTTTGAAATCGACGCTTTTTTTAACAACCCGTACTTCTTAAAACCAAGTTTTGAGTAAAGCCTGATTGCAGGAGTATTGGTTTTGTCAACCTCAAGAAGCAAAAGCTTTTTCTCAGAAGACAACTCGCGAATAACAAAACGCATCAGTTTAGTTCCAATTCCTTTTCTGCGCATCAAGGGGCTCACTACAAGCGACAAAATCTGCGCCCTGTGCTTATGAATGCTTTTCCCATTAACCACCCTCACGTGGGCAACAACCTTCCCGTCAGACAGAACCGCAAAGCGCCTGTCCCTCCCCCTGCGAGTAGCAGCAAGTTTTTTTTGAACAGAAGAACGCTTCCAGTGCGGAAAAAGCGCGTGAATCTCGCCAATCAGCTTTAGCGACGAGTCCTTAATTTCAACAAACTCAAAATCAGGCATTCAAAGCAGCCTCATCCTTTGAATCCTCAAGCCTAAAACGCTTCCTCTCGCTCGCGTCCTTTGAATCCCTCACCTTATTAGTCATGTGAGTCCGCGAAACGTCAATAATAAAATTATTATGAATAATATCCCTGCCGATGATTATTGGATAAGGAAGCCCTTCCCGGTCTTCAATATTAACCCCAGTCTTTATTTTCTTTCCCTTGACAAGAATAGTCGCAAGCGCAATTGCCCTCCTCGTATAGCCCCTTGGAGAACTAGCGCTCTTCACTTTCACGCTTGAAGTAATAGGACCAACTCCTGCCTTAGCTGCTATCTTAACATCAAGACAAGTCCTTGTAGCTCCGGTATCAAAAAGAGCCTTCTTGCTCACAAGCCCCTTCTTTCCCTTAATCCCGACCGTCTCAACAAGCCCTATTATTTTCTTCTTTAACATCAAATCACAATCTAAACCCAAAATACTGCAAATATGAGGGAAACTGCATTATTAATCCTTTTGGTAAATGAAAAAGAAGCCAAAAAAATGCGCGAGAAATTTTGCCAAAAAACGACTCAAAAAATGGATAGCCTTATATATGATTGGATATATTATGAGCGTGTTAGAGAAGGGCAGTTTAATGCGCCAAAAAAGCTACTAACAAAAAACCAGCGGAATAAAACCATATGAATATACTGATTATTGCCGAGAAAAGAACGCAGGTAAAGCCATACATTGACGCGCTCAATGAAAGAGGGCAAAATACTAAATACATACGCGTGTCAAAAATCACGCTCATAAGCAGGCAAAATGAGACGATAATAAAATCCCTCGGAGAAGAAGTAGAAGCCTACGATGCGGTATTCATACAGACAAGAACATCACTTGCGCCGTTTATTGAACCCCTGCTTGAAGAACTCACTGCAATAAATTCATACACTAACGCAAAAAAAGGCTCATACTTTACAGGGTGGAACGAGCCGTACCAGTTCGTCACGCTCGCGCTCGCAAACATTCCAACCCCAAAAACAATAACCACTGCGTCCGTAAAAAACATTGAACAATTATCAAAAAAAATATCCTACCCGATTCTGATAAACACTTACCTTGGAAAGAAAAACCAGCAAACGCTTGTCATAAACAGCAACAGGGAACTCAACACGTTTGTAAAAAGCATAAAAACAGAGATTGACGGATTCATGATACGAGAATTCATTGAAGGAAACGTAATATCAAGCATAATAGTCGGCGAAAAAACATTCTCCGTAAAGAGAGGGTATAACGGTGAAGAAGTTGAGTCGGTAAAAAACGGCAAATACTACACAATGACTGATAATGAGAAAGAAACTGCAATAAAAGCGGCGAAGGCATGCGGTTACGACATAGCAAGAGTGGATATGATAAAAGGAAAAGTAATCAAAGTAAGCCCGACGCTCTCAATTGAAGACTTCAACAATGTCTGCTCGGTAAAAATAGAAGACTTTGTTGCAGAATTCCTAATCGAAATGGCAAAACAGCACGAAAACAGAGTGCTTGCGCCTTACGACTTCCTCGGACTAAAGAAAATACTCGGCAAAACAATACTTGGAAGGTTTTTGAAATGAAAACCGGAAAAAGCCTCCTGATAATCGGCTCAAAGAGCTTCAAAAAATCCACAGTAAACGCGCTTATAGAAGAAGCAAAGAACAGGTTCTCAAGCGTGCTTTTCGTTCCTGTTGACAAAATACAAATCCAGACCTCAACAGGAAAAGTAGGAATGTTTTACAAGGGAAAAAACCTCCTCGCTTTTGACGTCATATACCCCAGAGTCTCCTCAAAAGATTTCCTTCTTGGAGAAACCGTGCTCAAAGCAATTGAAAGCTCAAACGCATACAGCCCCGTAACGCTTGAAGCATACCAAATCACAAACCACAAATTCTACACCTCGCAAAAACTCTCAAACGCAAAAATCCCCGGAATACTAAGCACCCTATCAATCTCCCCAAAATACGCCGATTACGCTGTGAACGAGACAGGATACCCATTTGTCATGAAAATACTTTCAGGATTTGCTGGAAAAGGAGTAGTTCTTGTAAACTCCAAAGAACAAATGGAAAGCATACTTGACGCGATGCACTTATTTGAAGAATTCATCTGCACTCAAAAATTCATCAAAGGAAAAGACTACGACATCAGGTGCTACGTAATCGGAGACTACGTAATCGCTGTGAAGAGAAAAGCAAAGAAAGGCGACTGGAGAGCAAACATTTCAAGAGGAGGCTCGGCAGCCCTGATAAACCCAACTCCTGAAATGCTTGACGTGGCGAAAAAAGCCGCAAAAGTGCTGAAAATGGACATCTGCGCGGTTGATTTAATGGAGCAAAAAAATAAGTGGGTGGTAATAGAAGTAAACTTCATGCCAGGACCTTTTAGAAAATTCCTCGGAACAATGGTTGTTCAGGAATGGATGCGTTTATTATTCGACAAAGCTGACAAAAAAACGCTTCTCTTAACCTCGGGCGAGTAGAAAAACAATTAATAACACGCCTGACTAATAATCATAATTATGACCCCTCAACGCAACTTTCACGACTACGCAAAACTTGACCAAAAAATCTGCCAGCTCGCAGGCGCAATCGAAACAAACGTCCTGGCTTACATCAGCCCGCAAAACCTAAATGAGGAAAAAACAAAATTCTTTGAAAGCCTTGCAAAAAACGAGCCGTACAATCCAATATTCTCATACATCCCAAGAAACCCCATATTCTCCTACTTTAATCTCTCACCCACATACAACACATACAAAATGGAACTGAAAATCCTCCTTGAAGAAATAGGTGATGACTCTCTCGGACTCGTTTTTGAGAAAAAAATTATTGATTTATTCGACAGAATGGAAATGCTAAGAAGCGTAGGAACAGAGAACTTCACAGGAAACGCTGAGTCATACTACGGAAGCGTTGACAATGCAACAATAAAGTTCGCAAAAGAATTCCTGTCCAAAAACTTTGAAGCGGAAGAAAGGACAATCCCTTACGAAGATGCAAAACGCGCGATAGAAGCTTTTTTGAAAAAAAAGAGACTCGCTTACAAAGTGAATAAAAAAGAAACCGCTGGGGCAAAGTTCTCCGTAAATATAAGAACAAAAGAGGTTCTAATCAACCCCGCGCATATGTTCAGCCAAAACTCTATAAAAAGACTCATCGCCCACGAAATAGAAGGACACATTTACAGATACGAGAACGGGCTTAGACAGCCGTACAAAATATTCTCGCGAGGGCTAAGCAGAGAAACGCTCGAAACAGAAGAAGGAATTGCAGTTTATGTCGAACAACAGCAGGGAATAAACATCGACGCCCAGTTAAAAGAATACTCGGGCAGAGTAATGGCAATAACCACATCGATGAAACACTCTTTTTATGAAACATTCCTTGAACTAAGGAAATACTTCGCGGACGAAGACGCGTTCAACATCACCGTAAGAGCAAAGAGAGGAGTATACAAGCAGGACAAAGGAGGAGCATTCACAAAAGACGCGCTCTACCTAAAAGGAATGCTCCTAGTTAAAGAATTCCTAAAAGAACAGCCGATTGAAGAACTCTACTACGGGAGATACTCTACAAGCGATACTCCGCTGGTTCTTGACATTGACGGGCTTGTAAAACCAAAACATCTCCCCCAATACACAAAAACGGAAAAACAAT
>CAZJAE010000001.1:0-27460 GCA_964544205.1 uncultured archaeon | reverse complement strand
AATCCCATTTATTTTTTTCAAAATCTCGCTCGTCCCGTCAGTGCAGCAGTCATCAACCACAATAATATCAATCTTTTTAGGATACCTTATCTGCTTCACCGTGCTGATGCACTGCTCAATAGTGTTCTTTGAATTAAACACAGGAATAATGACTGAAATTGTCGGAAACCTTTTTGGAGGCATTGATTTTCCGCTCTTTGGATACGCAATGTAAAGAAAAATGTAAATCAAAATTCCAAAAAGCACTACAGAATTAAATACAATCCAGACAAAAACAGTCGGAAGAATAAAACTGAGAATCAAGACAACAATCATTAGAGCAAGAAGAGCGCCGAAAAGAAAATACCTGTCAAACAAACCAAGCTGCTTTACTTCCGACATACACTCACTTTCTTAACCCAGTAAATAAGAACAATTTTAACAGTATTAAATACTTTTGAGTCAAAACTAACTGCTTTACTTGCTCACGCCGCCAATCTTGTCCTTAACTAGGAGCAACAAATCGTCAAAGTTAGTGTAAAGCTGTTTAATCACGTGATAATTAACAGTGCTGATAGTGTCGCTCCCGGTGGCGAAAACCTTAAGCTCGTTATTTGAAAGATACGCTGCGTTCTCTTTCCCAATGCTAATAATAATCCTCATCTTTGAAGCGTCGGAAAGAATAGCTCCGCACTCGTCAGACTCAATCCTCTTAGTGACAAGCACATTTCCGTCATTTGTCAAACAATAAGCAAAATTGTTGTTTGAGTCAATAACCCTTACAAGCGAAACGGCGTTCTTCTGCCCCGCGTTAAGCGCCACAAGCCACAAGTTAAGCGAATTAACAACCATTTGGTCTCTTGTCTGCTCGCCAATATCAATAGAAACATAAACATCCTTAGTCTCCCTAAGCCCGTTAAAGAACTCGCTAGGCGTGTACTCGTTTGAAAGATAAGACACCCCGCTTATATTGTAAGAATACTTATACTTAGGCACTAAAAACATGAATGCGAGAGCAACTACTATCACTAAAACAACAGCGGCGACGGCGAAAACCCTCCAGTCAGGCTTTTTTGCGGACTTTTTTTTCTCTTTTGAATATTCCTCGCCGGATTTAACTTCCAAAACAGGAGCAATAGCAGCAATGCTTTCCTTAGAAGAAAGCTTAACTTCGCTTTTAGCCGATTTTTTCTCAACCATACAAATACACCGCTGCAAAAGTAATATAAACAAAGTGAATAACTTAGCCAAATGACTAATAAACCCGATTTTTAAAAACCAAAAACCAAACCAAAAAACTTAACGCCAGCAACCCCAAACCAAATAAATGAATAATTTCGTTTCCTGTTAAAAAAAATAGAAAAAGAAAAAGGGACTAAAAAGCCCCTTTCTCTTTACTTAATGTATTTACTGTAGACCGTCTAAAGCTGAGATCAATGCCTGAGCAGCAGTAGCTGTGTCGTCCGCAGTCCATCCTGCAACAACGATGCTTCCGTCCTCAAGAACAGCTGAAACGTAGTCTCCAGCAGCAGTTAGTCTGCTTTCTAGAGTCTCTCCGCCAACCATCATTGACTTTGATACTTTAGTGTTAGCCATCCATCCGCCAACAAGGATTGATTTACCGTATGCTGACATCTTGTCTGACTTTACTAGGTTTGCAACCTTAGTTACAGTTACTCCTGAGCCTGCAGCAGCTGAGCCTGTTATACCAGTAACAGTTACAGTTGTGCCTGAGTTTGACACTGTGTCTCCCTCTTTTACTCCTGTAAATTCTTTTCCACCAACAGCAACTGTTGATTCAGCAGTAGCGCCCAAGTATGCTTCAAGAAGTGCCTGCTCGTCTGGAACAGTCAATTTGAATACTGAGTTGTCTGAAACAACTTTAGTACCATCTTGCGTGTATGCTTCTTTGAAGTAATCTGTACCGTCTCTAATAGCTGAAGTCCAACCAGTACCAACATTGTAGTTTGCATCCATCGTAGGTCCGTATACTAAAGTCCCTGATGAAGGATTCTTCAATGATTCGTAGTTCCAAACTCCGCTTCCGTCAGTAGCTCTTGTGTACAAGTTTGCTACCCCAGAATTGTTGTCTGTGTACTGGAAATGAACAGCGCTGTATCTGTTGCTGTTATATGCTGGCACATTTCCCTCGAAGATAGTTGCTATGTCCTGTGTATTAGGAACATACAATGGCTGTCCTGTTGTGTTGTTTGTGTTTGTATCAAGGAACACTAACTTTGGAGTTGCTGCCTTTGCTTTGTTGTATAGGCTGAAAGTTTGGTTTCCAGTCAATACCAACGCAACATTTCCTGAAGTTATATCGAAACCGAAATTGTAATCTATATAGTCAATTCCGTTTGTCGAGTCTCTTGCTCCAAGATCAACTGAAACAGCTCTTGATATTGCATTCTCATTTATGTTCTGGATTACAACCCAATCGTTAACCGATGGTCCAGCAACTGCTCCTGTAGGAGTAGTTGTTACTGAGCTATAATCTCCTTTTCTATAGTACAATGCAGCGTTAGTTGCAGTGTTCTGATCCAACCATAGAGTGTATGTTGTTCCCTGGATATCAACTGTTCTTGCCTTATTGAAGTCAAGACTAGTCTCAACGTAGAATGGAACCTTTATGTTTCCACCTTTCATGTCAACATATTCAATTCCGCCGTTTGATATTCCTGAAACAGCACCAATTTGAACTTCAGTGTTAGCCTTAGTCTGGAATCCATTGAAAGCTAGTTTTGCGAAGTTATTTGGCAAAACAATTTCCTGGCCAGGAGTCAAAGCATACTTAGTAGTGTCAGTTTCATCACCAACATACTTATCGTATCTCCACTGATTCTTCAAACTGATTTTTGTAACATTAGTTGTACTGTCGAAAACAACTTCCCACTGAGCTTTTGAGTCAACCGTGTTGTCTCCTGTGTATGGGTAGCCGTATCCGTTTCTCAACTCAAGTCTGTCAGTTCCTGTTCTTAGTGAAACATATGCCTTACCGGAAGTTGTTGCACTAGCACCAACGAAAGTTACGTAAACGCTGTCTAGCTTTACGCTGAACTCGTCCTTCAGGTCAGTATTTGACGTAATTGAGTCTTGTGTATCAACAGTTGTTGATCCATCCATTAGAGAAAATGATGCCTTATATTCTGCATTATCTGCAGTTTTTGTTATATCAGTCAATACAAGATCATACATCTTGTTTGAATCTGCAGCCTTAACAGATAGTTTTTCACCCTTATCAAGAGTTATTGGTGTTGTCTGTGCATAGAAAACCAAACTCTTGTTAGTTGCATTAATCTGATCTAATGTGTATACTTTTCCTAACCAAGGAATCTGCATTCTGTATGATGAGTTTCCATCAAGGTTAGTCATGTTTGATGTTAGTGGAATTCCAGCGCCTAGGTTTACATTATACGCGATCCCATCTCTTGCAATAGAACCAATTAATGATCCTACTGAGTGATATGATGATCCCTGCGTACTCTGGAAGCTAGCATTAATTGTAGCTGTCAAATCTTCACTAACTGTAGTTGTTGAGTCAGTAGTGCTACCCCACCTATATTTTGCTGAAGGGTTATTCACCAAAGACGGCATTTGTGTACTTGTAGTTGTAATACCAACAAATGCTGGTTCGCTGTCAAAGAAAGCAGCTTTTGCTTCCGCAGTCTCTCCAGAACCTGCTGTTGTTACATTTCCACCTAGCGTTAAAGTAACAGTTTTTTCGCCTACTGATCCTGATCCGCCAGCCGGAACTACAGCCATCTGTGCAACTTTAGCAGCTATGTTACCTGCCCAAACTACATCTTCTGGCATTCCGATTGTTCCAACAACAATATCCACAACAGGAGATCCTGAAGCGTCTATTACGTTAGATTTCTGCAATGTGTCCAAGTTGGAAAAATTTGCAGCCATAACACCTGGTGCTAAAGCTGATCCAACAAGAGCTGCTCCTAATCCGATAGCAGCTATTCTCTTAACATTTAGTCCTTTCATTTCCTTTCACCTCATATGACTAAAAACAATCCCTCATTGCGCTACTCGTCCTAAGGACAATATAGGCATAGTACCGCTACAAAGGCATTAGGACTTAGTGCTTCTTTGCCTTTTTAAAGGTTCTTACTTTCTAAGCGTAGTACCTTACGACAGGACGGGGGTTTAAGGGGGAAATTACGCCATAAAAGGAAGAAGGTTACGTCAATTGCCATAAGGAGGGGTTTTTTCAACCAAGCCCAAAAATTGACGAAAAGCCGCCAAAAATGCAAATAAATCAATTATTTTCACAATATAAGCTGTTTTTAAAATATGACCCCCTTAGGGAAAATAATTCGTTGTTTGTCGGAGACGAAAAAAATATTCTCAAAAAAAGCAGCTACTTTGACTTAACAAATACCCCACAAACAAGGCTGAAAAGATAGAAACTACTCGTAAATATCCTTGTAAAACTTGTCCATGGACTCCTTATCAAGGTGCTTCATGGCAAATTGAGCATATTTTTGGAACAATTCAGTAAGCAAAACAAGCCCGTCGCTGAACTCAGCATGAGAAAACTCAATCTTTGAAGGCTTCATAATCTCAATAGAAGTCGGAGCGTAATAGAAAATAAACGCAATCAAAGCCGAAAAGTCCCTAACCGTGACTGTGACTTCTATAAAAGAAGAAAACATATCCTCATCCTGAACAATATCCGCTACGCTAATGCCATAAACAGTGAGAATCTTTTCAGCGCCAAGAGCCTCCTTAATCTTCTCAATATGCTTCTTTAACAAATTCTCCTCAACAGCCTTAAGCTCAATAATCGCCCTGACTTTAATCTTAAACGAGTCATCCTCAGCAATCTTCTTTCGCTTCTGAAGCTCATTAATAATATCCTGCCTCAAACGATACTTCGTAGGATAACCCTCTTTTGTAAGAAGCCCAAGCTTAATCATTCCCTTAAGCTCAACAATAAGCTTGTCGTAAGACAAGTTAAGCTGTTTTTGAAGCTCTTCTTCAGTCTTAGGCTCTGAAAGCAGCAATAAAGCAATCTTCTTCTGGTCGTCTGAAAACTTTGGCACTAAAAACCCGTCCCTGAATAAATAACACCTTACTTTTGTCTTTAAAAAATAATCACTAAACAAGAAAAACCAATAAAACGCACAAACAAAGAAATAAAACAAGCAAACGAATAAGGTTTAATAACAACTAAACCATAAAGATACATATGAACGCAATTATTCTCGACGCATTCAGCGACTTTGCAAGCGGAATGAGCTTTGCAATGCCCGCAGAACAAGCAGCAAGCATGGCTATGACAATGAATCCAAGCGTCCTAATCGCAGGAATAGTGCTAATCGCAGTATCAATAATAATATTCTTCATATTAAAAAAACTAATAGAACACGCAATACTTGGTGCAATAAGCTGGGCAATAGCAATATTTGTATTCAACATCCAGCTGCCATTCATACCAAGCCTAGTAATATCAATAGTAATGGGCCCCGCGGGACTTGGAGCAATGCTACTTTTAAAATTCATGGGCGTAATCTAAAAACAAACAAAAAACCTTTTGATAAAACAAAACTAATCAAAAAAAACTGCAAGAAAAAAGTCAAACTGCTTTCAAAACAACTACTCGCCGGCAAGCTTCTGAAGAGAAGCGCCTGATTCTGACAAATCAGAATAAAAAGAAGAATAACTATTCCAAGCCCTGTCCCTGAAAATAAAAAAATCATTATCGGTAATAATAGTATCAATGTAAGAAACACCCGAGCCAAGAGAATCCACTAAATAAATTCCGGAATCCTGCCCGACAATCCCCAAATACTTTCCATTCTGGGGCTCGACAAGCTCGGCAGTCAAAAGCGAATCAATATCCGAAACAGAAACAATTCTTTTAGAACCAAAAGCAATAACGCAGTGCCCGTTAACCTGCCCTGACTGCAAATCAAACATAGAACCGCACACAATCGCCGGACGCAAATTCTCTTTAGCCAAGTACTTCTTGTCAGCATCGCCAATATACCAAGTGCCCGCGCTTGTCACGTCAAAATTCTTTCCATTCTTATCCACCCACGCGAAAAGAGAAACAGGCTTATCAGCGCACTTTGTTAGAAGAGAATTATACTCCGCCTTGTAAAAAAGCGAAAAATCCTCGCAATCCCCCCTCCTGTTGGAGTAAAAAGAAGAAACAGACTGGAGCTTATCAACAGTATTTGAAGTCACAAAATCAGACGCATACTTAAACTTCAAAAGCTCGCTGTTTACAAAATAAAAACACCCTAAGTTAACCTCGCAAGTACCATTAGTATTCTTAATACAACTCGAATTAAGATAAGTCAATACAGAACCCTCATTCTTTGACAAGACAGAATTTGCGCTGAACCAATCCATTGAACTCTGAATCTCGCGCTTGTAAGAATCAATCTTGGCAATAGTTGCCAAAGCTTCGGACTTAAGATCCGCATACGAGGAAGAAATAACCGCATTCTTTGACTCAAGCTCGGAATACATTTTGGACAAACTCAAGTACCTTAATTCAAGCTGTTGCTTCTCAAAAGACAAATCAGAAATACTTGAATTCAGCTCCCCTATCTTAATCTCAGACTTTGAAACAAAATCAAGATGCTCCGCCCGCAAAACAGAAAGCTCGCTGCTCAAATAATCAATCCTTGAAAACTGAACAAATACTAAAAAAATAAGGACCAGCACAAACACTAAAAGCAAAGCAAAAGCAAGAGGATAAAACCAAGGAATCTTAGGCTTTTCAGCACCCAAAACACCAAAAGCGCCAGCATGACTTGCGGAAATTTTATTCCCTGATTTATGCAAAAAACGCTTAGACCGCTTATGCTTAAACACCACAACAATCCCTGAAAAACAAAAGCCAAAACATAATAAAACCCTTTGGAATCAAAAACAATACATGGAAGTAAACGAAAGCCAAAGACTCGCGCAAGTCAGAAACGAACTAATAGAACACGCAAAAAAACACGCGCTGTACAAAAACGTTACAGACACTAACGGACACATAGTTTTTGGAAGAGGAAACGAAAACGCAAAAATACTATTCATCGGAGAAGCGCCGGGATTCAGCGAAAACGAAAACGGGAAACCATTCGTCGGAAGAAGCGGCAAACTCCTTGAAGAATGGATGAAAGAACTCGGACTCAAAACCGACGATTATGCGATAATAAACGTCGTGCCCATAATCCCACTAAGCGAAGAAAAAAAAATACGCCCGCCCACTCCCGACGAAATAAACTACTTTTTGCCCGTAACAATGAAAATGATAAACGCAATAAACCCAAAAGTAATCGTGCTCCTTGGAAAAAGCGCAGCAAGGGGATTTGGAAAAGAAAACATGAAAGTCGGGCAAACAATAGAACACATGGGGAAAAAAATATTCTTTATCTACCACCCGGCATACTATCTGCGAAACGGGAGAAAAGGAATAGAAGACCTCACAAACCTAAAAACACTTCTAAACGGCGACACTCAAAAAATAAACCAGACAAGCCTTACTGGATTCTAAACAAATAACCCTCGCAAAAGAAAAAATTAGAAAAGCAAAAAAATTAAAAAAAATCGGAGCAATAAAGCTTACCTTACATAGCTCAAATTATCCGCTTTAGGCTCATCCTCAACCGGATGCTCTAAACCGCTTGTAAGTTCCTTAAAGGTCTTCTCAATCTGCTTAGCTTCCTTTTCAATGCTCTTCATCTTAACAGTAAAATTAAACCTCTTAGAAATAAGCTCCACTACCTGCTTCGCGCTCCCATGATCCCCGTAAACAAGCTGAGGATTAGTCTCGCCCATCAAACAAGCGCCCTTAATGCTATGAAGCCTTCCAATGCCGACCAAAAGACCAGCGGCTCCAGAAATCAAACCCTCTTTTTTATCCTCTTTTGCACCAAACTTCTTCCAAAGCTCAACAACACTCTCTTCAGTCCCGGCAACAATCACTTCAGGCTTCTTATTCAACCTATTATCCCCGACATTAATCCCCGCGAGAGTTATTATTTCAACAACGCCAATGCCCTTAAAATAATTAACAAGCGTCTCCGAAAACTCGTAATGCTCGTGAGAAGAACCAACTTTAAAATCAAGAGTGGGCTGAACAGGACCAGCCAGGAACAAAAAATCCTTGCCTTTATAGTTAAAGTGAAACAAATCATCCTTAATCAAAAAAACCTTGGAATCCTTGGTGTGCACGCTCGGAGGAAAAGAATCCGAAAGAATCTCCGCAATCTTTTCAGTCTTAAACTGCTTGAGCAAATAATCAACAGCAATCTTGCCAACAAGCCCAATACCAGGCAAACCAACTATAAGCACAGCTTCCTTAAGATTAGTCTTTTTAGTAACAAGAATTCTAGTAGGCATGACCAATATCTGAAAGAAAAGGAATAAAAACGTGCCTTGCAAACAAAGAAAAGAAGACGCATTAATAAAGCCAAAAACCCTGAAAAACCACACAGACAGTAATTAAAACACAAGCATGAAACAGATATGTCAGTGACAATAATGCCTATAAAATCCGGAAAATTCACATTCAACCCAAAAATAAGGTTTCCTGAAAAAGAAGAAGCAATAACAGGAGAAGAGGGAAAAAAATACGCGAACCGAAAAGACGACAGAACACTTACCTACCGGCTCGTCGCCCAGGACATAATAGAAAAAACAAACCCCTCGCACAGCGATAACATCCTCGAAATAGCCTGCGGAGCAGGACAACTCGCCGCCGCGCTCTTCGAACTGACAAAAAACCAAAACATCCGCGCAACAGACGCGAGCGAAGAACTCATAAAAACCGCAAAAGAAAAATACAAAAAATACCCTGTAAAATTCGCGGTAGAAGACATACACTACCACCCGACGCGGGGCGAAAACGACGTCGTCATAATAAAAGACTCATTCCACCACCTAAAAGAAGTTGAAAATGGAATGCACGACATACTAATGCTCGCAAAAAAAGGAGGAATGATATACATATTCGACCTGACAAGAGACGCGCCAGAAGAAGAAATCAAAAAAAGACTCTCAACAATAAACGACAAACACGAAAAAGAAAGATTCCTCCGCTCCCTAAACGCGTCCCTGACAAAAAAAGAAATGGAGCAAATACTGACAAACGCCGGAATCGAGTACACAAAATACTCAATAAACGATTTTTCAAAATACAACCTCAAAATCCACTCAGAACTGATAAAAAAAGACAAGACCGGCGAACTAAACTGCCCAAACCTGTTCGCAATATACCTAATACAAAAAAACTAAGCCGCTAAAAAAACTAAGAAACAAAAACTACAAAACAAAAAAGCTCAACTATAAAACAGAAAAGCCAAAAAAAGCGCGGCACAAAACTAAAAACACAAAACAAAAAAAGACTTTCTTTAAAAGAAAAAAAGGGCTACTTCTTTTCATCCCTTGTGAACTCAAAAGAAACGCCAAGCTTCTTAGCCTTCTTCTCAGCGCCCTCAATCACTGACGACAAAACCTTGTCAGCATCCTTAAAAGTCAAACCCGAGCAGGCAATATTAAACAAACCCCCGCCGGCATAACTAACCTCGCACCCCTTAACGCCCTCGGCATCGGACAACACGTCCTTAACAGCGCTAAGACCGCTTGACTTGGCGCAGGAAAGCTTAAGCTTGCCTGTAATCTCCTTTTTAGAAACAACAATATTCTTCTCAACCAAATCCTTAACAGGACCAACCCACTGCTTAGCAAGCACTGCTGAAGGATCATAACCAAGCGCAATCTTTTCAAAAGCCTCATAAAGAGAGCCGTGCTCCTGATTCAAAGGCTCCGCAACCTCTGCCCAGACATCATTAAACGGCTTGCCGGTAGACTTTGACAAAATCTCAATAAGCTTCTCTTCCCTATTAATCTGCTTAAATTGCGTAAGAACCTGCCTCTCCCTCATCGGATTAATTCCGGCAAAAGCCAGGTCAACCTGCTTCTTTTCCTTGTCAACATTAAGAACCTTAGCGGCTCTAACCTGATTCATCTTCACAAAATTTCTAATATTCTTAACCCAAGAACTAGAAACATTGCTGATGTGAACAAAACCCCTGACGTGCTTATACTCCAAAAGCTCTACAAAAACGCCGTAATCCAGAATCTGGTTAACTTTAACGACAACAAAATCATCACGGTTAGGAAAATCCATTCAAACCAACAAAAATAACACTAAAAGAATCAGCTTAAAAACTTGCCAGCAAGGGAAAAAAATCAAAAAACTACTTCTCTTCGGCAATTTTTCTTGTAACAAACAAACGCGCAACCTTTGCAGGAAGCTCAACAGACGCTCCTTCCGCAAAAGGACCGTACTCCTTCATATCCGTGCCCACAAAAGTCGGAATATCCTTCAAAATCTTAACCGAAACAAGCTGGGCATCCTTCTTCTCCTTATCCCCGAAAAAAGCCTGATGCATGTCATGATGCTCCTCAAGAGTCCTCAAAAGCTTTCTAAAAACATCCTTCTCCTGCTTCGCCATTTTATCATCGCTTACTTCCTTAGTGTGCACAGTAATAAGCGCCTTGTTTAAAATCTTCTTCTCGCGCATCATGAAAATCTCTTCAATCACGCGCTTTAAGTTAGTAAACTCCCTCGCGTCGGAAGCTGAAAAATTCTTAAGAGAAGCGAGATACTTCTTCTTCTCTTCATCAACAAAAGCAGAGACGGAGTCGATAAAATCATCCTCAACCTCGACTAACTTAGACGTATTCTTCTCAAGCCTATGAATCCTGCGAAGCTCGTCATAATCAATTCGCATCTAACCCCGTTCCCCAAAATAAGCACAACAAAACTAATTAAAAAGCAATCCAAAGAGACAAAGTTGAAAAACAAGAACAAAAAAGCAATCCGAGAAACTATTCCTTAAGAAGCGCGGCGCCTTTTCCGACAAGATAAACCGCGCAAAACAAAGGAAGCGAAACAACTTCATCCTCAAAAGGACCAAAAACAGAGCCCCCAAGCGAAAACTTAGGCGCTTTAATCACACGAACCTTCACCAAGTCCTTGCCGAAAACAACTGACTCCAAGTAAGGGTCAAAAGTCTTCAAAGAATCAAGCGAAACCTTCTTCGCCAAAAGCCCAGTATCGCCGTGAAGAGTCATTGGCACCCTCACAATCTTATTCAAATCAGTGCTCGTCTGGCGGTCAATCGGAACAGAAACAAGTTTTGCCACGTGAGAAAGAATATTCTCCCAAAACTCAGCATCCCTTTTCGCATCAAAAGAAAAAAGACGCCCTTTTTGCATCATCTCAAAAATCTTTCCGCCAAGCAAAGCAAAAGAAGCGGCTTTCTTTGGAGTAGTGCCCATTACTTTCGCAATAACCTTGGAATCGCCCGCGAAAAAATCCTTCACGCCCGCGGCAAGACGCTTAACCCAAAGCCCCTTATACGGAGGACACTGAAGCGAGTCAAAATTAAAGCCCAAATGGACAAAATCAATGTTGTGCCCGGTCAAATAATCCACAAGCTCGATTCTTGCCCGCTTATTCAACTGCTGAATCTTATCCCAGCGAAGATGAACATGGTAACCAGCCTTGCCTGAAAAATTAACCGCAAGCGAGTCAAGAGGAAAACTAAAATCATTCTCCAAAAATTCAACAAGACGAAACACCTGCCGCTTAGCTTCCTCAAGATGCCTCCCCTCAAACCACTGAATACCGTTAATAGTCTCCACTTCAAGCCCGAGCTCGTCCGCGTCAAACTCATAAATCAAATCCGACTTCACCCACCCCTTTGCAAAAGTAGGAGTCTTGGACGGAAAATTATAACAAGAATTAGAATAAGAAAAAAACATCGGAACGCTCTCCCGCAAAAACAAGTTCATCTCGGCGGCGGAAGAAAAAGCCATATTCCTATTCGCAATCTTGCGCCTAAAAACCCCGTAGCCAAACTCCCTCAACGCAAGATCAGGCATTGCCTCAACAGCATTCAAGGAATAATACTTTGCGAAATGCTCTCTTAAAAAAACAGCTTCCTGCGAGTTCTGCAAATCAAACATTCGCACCGCCCCCGCTAAAAACCGGCTTATTTTTTGGCATGTTCTTCATCCTGTTCTTCACTGCAAGCCGAGCAAGGTAAAACTGAATAGGGTGACGATACTTGCCCTCAACCTTATCGCAATCCTTAGTCTTCATCCCGTACTCGTCATGAATCTTCTTAAAACCCGGCGCGTCAAGATCCTTCTCAATAATCCTGTCAATATGATACTCTGCAATCTTACGATCATAATCAGGACTCTTTGAAAACACTACAAGCAAATCGGATTTAGACATTCCAAGCTTGTGCAAAAAACCGCCCAGCGTCAAACGCTCCATGTACGAGAGCTTCTTGCCGGCAAGCTGATTCGTATAAGCATTCGCAAGACAAGGGGGGAAAAGTTCAGGGTCAATCTTTCCGGAAAGCTTCACGTCAAACTCCCTCTTCTCAATAACCACAAGACGCGAATCAAGAGATTTTGCTGAAAGCAACAAAGGCTTAGGAATTGATTCCCGCGAAATAGGGAGCGAATCAAAAATTCGGGAATAAGAAAGCTCGGCAACAAAACGCGAAAAAGCATCGGCATTCAGCGAGACAACCCCGCCCTCAAGAGGACGATTAATTAAACGGGAAGAATCATCCATAAAATGAATGGACAAATACTCAACAAGAGGCACTTCAAAAAAATTCCCGTCAGAAGAAAGAGAAAAATGAATTCCAAAATCAGAGGCAAGCGCCATGGCATCATCATTCCTCCGCTCAAGAGAATTCTGAAGCACGCTAAAAGTCCTTATTCTAAAATAATTCGCAAACTTATGAATAATATTAGGAGTATTCATCGCGGAAACAATCATTTTCGCCACAGGAAACGCCACTATGTTATTCTCCTGATCCTCAGGATAAGGACTTTTAAGATAAGCATAATCCTTATCGGAAAAAAAAGCCTTCTCGATGAACAACTCAGCGCGCTTAATCGCAGAAGAAGAAATACTGTTAGTCTGAATATCAAGCTTCTTTAAGTGATTACGCGCAGAGGCGGAGAAAGGAAAATTCTGAGCGAAAAAAACCCCGTCCATAACCCAAACCTGTTAGGAAAGCATTAAATAAATAAGCAAAGCAAACCGCCGAGCAGCGCAAACGCAAACCGCCAAAAAAAGGACAACAACAAAAACCGCTCTACAAAATCATGTGAGCAAGGTAGAAAACAATCTTTCCCGGACCAATGGAATAAGACACCTTCATGGCGGCGTCATTCTTTAGCTCAATAGAAATATGCTTCTCATTATCCGCCTGACGCGCTATATTCTGCAAAAAATTAAGCGAAAACTTCGCAGTAATCTCCTTCTTAGTCGAGATTGTTGAAACACGCGTAGCTTCGGACTCCATAACACCCGAAGCCCCCTTCGCCTCAATGAAAAACTTTCCGTCAGAAACTTTGAGCACCACGCTCGAACCGAAAAGAGAAGCATCCTTTAAAATCTCCTTAAAAGACAGCGCAAGAATATCCACCTTCGCCTCATACTCAATCGCTGGAACTTTAATCTCGCCCTCGGAAACATCGATAAGAGGAAGCCTAAAATACCTCTTAAGCTCGGACTCGAAACGAACCTTAAGCTCGGCGTCAGAAACATCAATCAAAAGCTTGTCATTAGGCATTGCGCGCTGCAAAATACTGTTAAGCTCTACGACATCAAGCCCGACAAAACTAGGCTCAATCACGTACTTGTCAAAATTCTTCTTATCGACAAAATAATCAACAAGCACTACTTGGCTTGGGTCAATCGCCCTCAAAGAAACCCCCTTATCCGAAAAACGAAAATTCCCTTCAGGAATAAAAGAAGAAATAGACTCCACAGCGGATTTCAAAAAAAAGCTGTTCTTCAACTCAAGCATCAAACCACTAACAAACTATACACTCAGAAGTATTTAATAATTAGTCAAAGCGCTTTTTACACTCCGCAAAAAACGCTTTTTGGGAAAAACAATTACTGGGATTCGATCCTTGGAGCAAGGAAATAATTAATACCCGCTTCACCGATAGAGTAAGAAACCCTCACAGGCGCGTTTGACTTCAAGTACAAATTAACCTTAACATCCCCGCCCGCAGCCTTAAGCATATCCTGCAAATAATCAAGCGGAAACATGCTCTTGCACTCCCTCTTAACCCTCAACTCGGGAAGAGAAGTCTTGTTGGTTTTAACATCCTCGTTAAGATTACCCTTAGAAGAATTCGCTTTCACGTAAAACTTGTCCTCAGAACAACCAAGAACAACATGCGAGCTGATAAGCGCAGCGTCCTTAAACGCGCTCTGCAAAAAATTTGCGGCTACAACCATCTCTGCGTCAAACTCAATCCTCGGATTAGGAACCTCCGAAGTAGAAATATCAATCAAAGGAACCTGAAAAGCCCTCTTAGCGTGCCCATTAAAAGCAACAGTCAAAAAAGCCTTCTTATCGTCAACAGACAATACAAGCTCATCCCCGCTCGCGGCTCTTGAAAGAACCTGATTCAAATAATCAAGGTCAAGCCCAAGCCTCATATCGCTGGCATCAAACTTTGAAAAAGCGGACTTAGGCATTGCAAAATCAACCATTGAAATCTGACTCGGGTCAGTCGCTTTAAGCTCAAGCCCGTTAGAAGACACAACAAGCTCAGCCTCGTCAATCAAAACAGCAATAGCTTCCATGCTCTTCTTAAAAACATCCGCGTTCTTCAAAACAAGCTCCATTCAACCACACTCTCTTACAAACACAACCCTCATTAGGTTTAAAAAAAGCACTCAAAACAAGCCAAAAAACGCCCCGAAAACTACTGGTTTTGCTTAACCTTCTTATAATCAATAATCTTGCCAGAAGAATCAAGCGTCAAAAGAAGCTTAACGCCGCTAATCTCAACAAGCGCTAGAAAATTCTCATTCTGCGCATTAAAATCAATAATAACCACTTTAGTATTAAGCTGGGATTCAATCTTTGGCTTAAACTTCTTTACAAGCATATCTTTAAGCGAAGTCTCCGCCTTTGAAATTACAAGCTTCTTGTCAGAAGAATCCTTATGAGCCCTGCCGTTTGATGACTTAGAAACCGAAGCCTTCTCGGAGGATTTAGAAACAAACTTGCCCTGCCTGAGCTTCTCAACAGAGGACAAAACCTTGACTGCATGCCTCTCCTCAAGAGAGCGCCTCCTCGCAAGAACAATCACAATTAACCCGAGAATTATCACAACAACAGAAACCTCAATCGCAAGAACAGAATACTCGACAAGCAAAGCGCCTGTCAAAAAAGACAAATCAGGAACAATACCTTCAAGCATGCACAAGAGAGGACAAGGGAGAATAAAAACATTGCGTGATAAAACAAAAAGACAAATAATTATATTCAAACTGCGGCGATAAATTATCATGCCGAAAACACAACTTGATGGAATAAGAGTAAAACAAATAATCGTTCCCGCCCGGAAAGGCAGAGGACGCTCAATACAATACGTATTCGAACTGGCAACCGCCAGCCACGCAGACAGAATGTTCTTCACAAACCCCAAACTAAGAGAAATAATTTCTAAAAACAGAAAAAAAGTTCAAGACGCGATAAATATTGGAATAATCGAATATATGCCAATTCAAAGAAAGAGCAAAACAGGTCTAAAAACATACGAAGAATACTTGACACCTTTTGGAACCGCCGCGCAAAACAAATTCAAACTATTCAGCGGAACAGGAATAGGAAGAGAACTCCAAAAAATAGCGCTAAAAGAAACCATCAGACTCCTTGGAGAAGACTTTGTAATAGTCCCATGGAAGACAGTATCAGAACACTACGAACAATCCCTAAAAAAAAGAGCAATCCCTTTAGGAAGATACGAAGAAGGAATTAGAGCAAGCAAACTGGTTGAAGCAACCACGCACGCTGCAAGACAATACAGAACAAACCATAGAGTAAAATTAGAATACCACGAAGCCGCAATAAAAGAATGGCGAAAAGCGATGCTGAATAAAACGCCTCTCAAAAAACAAAAGACAAGACTTGCAATAAAAACACGAACTTAATAAGCAATGCTCTAACAGATTCCCTTAAAGTCCCTCGGAAGAGAACCAGTGGCGAGAACTGAAGTAAAATCATCAAGAAGCCAGAGCTTCACGCACCCGATTTTTGGAATACTAAAAAAAGTCTTTCCGACAACCTCGCTTAAAGGAACAGCATAAAGAGTAACGCAAGGACGCGAAGCTGAGCCGTTCACGAGCGAACCGCAGTCCTGGTCAAAAGTATAATTAGTCACAGAATTATCCCCCTTAGTCAAAAGAAAATCCCCGTCAGAAGCATGAATCAAGGCAATCGAGCGGTGAATTATTGGAAGACCATGCGGATAAGAAGTATACACTACAACATTACCGCTAATTCCAGGAGTTATTGAAACATTCGCGTCTGAAAAATAAATTGATGAAAGCACTCCGGACTCATAAGACGGCTGGAGATACTCATACACGCCCCTCCCCTTAACAGGAAAAGGCAGAGAAACTTCAGGCCCGAAAAAATCAGAAGGATTCGCCCGAGAAAGCGCCATCACATCCCCCCTGAAAAACGAAGGCTCCATGGAAGCAGAATAAACAATCACAAGAGGACTTGAAGAACCAAAAATCAATCCAAGAGCGGTGTAAATAATCCACGCAAAGACAAACGCAAAAACAGCGTTGACTAAAAACTCCACAGTCTCGCTCTTTGTAACCTTCTTAACATGAGGAATAACAAAAATATCAACATAAGTGAAAGGATCAAGCCATTTGAGAAAAGAAAACCTTTCCTTAAATGCAGCATATGCTCCGCCAATCTTTGAAGGCTTCTTCTCCTTCTTCTTATTCGGATTAACAAACTTAGCCATCAACTAAAACCCTAAAGAACAATTTAAAAAACAAATTTTGCAAAAACAAAAAATGCGGCAAAGGCAATTAGAGCCCGAGAGCTAAGAACCTCTTCTGCCCGTAAAAGAAAACAGCGAGAATAATAACAACCAAGTACAAGAAACCCATCAAAAAGTAAAGCTCGCCCATTCTCAAAATCCCAAGCGCTTCAGTAACCGCGCCGTAAGCGACGGAAAAAATCGCAAGGCCGGAAAGGAAAACTACATCCTTAATTATTATTCCTGAATGATGACTCGAGTAATCGCCCCTTGCAACCATCGCGGAAAGAATCGCCCCAGCAAGAGCCCCGAAAACATACCCCAAAAGCTCAGGAGGACCGTGCCCGATTAAAAGCCCGTGAAACAAACCCAAACCCTTTGAAAGATTCCCTACAGCAAGCATCTCGCCAAAGAACACTCCAAGAATAGAAGCATTCCACGCAATCATGAAAATCGCGCCCACGCCGTAAAGAAGAGAAAGAAGAACAGTCAGGACAAGAACCTCAAAATTATTCGTGAAAATAAACCACGTGCAGGAAGCCACATTGCTGTTGTTTGACATGCAAGCCTCAAAGCCAAAAGAAGCAGCCATGCCCGAAACCGAGAGAGGAACGCCGCCCACACAAGAATCAGTCCCCGAAATCGCGCAAAAAGACTTAATCTGCTCCGAAAACAATACAGGCCTGTCGGCAGGAGACACTAGAGCATAATAAATCGAGAAAGCAACTATTATCCCGATAAAAATCCAGACATAAAGAAGAATAATATTAAAATGGCGGGCAAAAAAAGTGGAGAAATGCTTATGATTAACCTCCTCGTCAGCCTCCTCGTCCGAAAGAATGTTGAAAACAAGCGGAACAAGCCCTATAGTAATGAACGCAACCGAAAGAATAGACGAATGCGTCGGAAACATCTTATCCGCAAAGAAAATACTCCCCGCGCATATAAGAAGAGTAATAAAAAAGATGAAAACAGGGCGCTTTCTAATATTCTTCTCCCCGATTATGGATTCCAAAACCATTCAACCACTTACTTTAAAAGTCTTCTTTAAAACAATTCCTTACACAAATACACTTGTTTTTTGTGTATAAAAACATTAGCTATTGGTGAAGAAAATGACTGAAAAAAACAGGATAATTATTCCCGGAGAATTCATAGCAACAGAAGAAGAATACGTGAGCGGAGAAAACACTTACGCAAAAGAAGGAAAAATACTCGCAACAGCAGTAGGAGTTGCGGAATATGATGACGCTAACAAAGAAGCAAGAATAATTGGAAAAAAAGTGGACGAAATAAGAGCCGGGGACATAGTAATCGGGAAAGTAATGCTTGTAAAAGAATCAACCGCTGTGATAACACTACTAAAAGCCGAGAATGGAAAAAGAATCACAGGACAGACAATAGCGCAACTCGCAGTAAGAAACGTGGCAAACGAATACATACACGAACTCAAAAAAACAGTAAAAATAGGCGACATAATAAGAGCCCAGATAGTAGGCTACAGCGAACTCGGAGTGGATTTAAGCACAAAAGGCAAAGGACTAGGAATAATCAAAGCATACTGCTCAAACTGCCGAAGCGAAATGCAATTCTCTGCAGGAAAACTAATGTGCATATCATGCGGAAACGTAGAAGACAGGAAATGGTTTGAAAAAGAAGACGAATACCAGCCAAGAGCCCCAAGAGAAGGCGGATACGGCAGAGGATTTGAAAGAAGAGAAGGCGGAAGAGACAGGGGATTTGGCGGCGGAGGATTTAGAGGAAGAAGCGGACCCAGAAGAGAAGGCGGATTTGGCGGAGGATTCGGGGGACGAGACAACAGAAACCGAGGATTTGGCGGAAGAAGAGACGGGCAAAGAAGCTTTGGCGGAAGAGATAGACGCTAAAAAACCCGTTAAAATGCGTTTAAAACGCCAAATGGAAAGTTTATAATAATTAGCTAAAAGGAAATAATTACAGGTGGGCAAAAATGAAGGTAACAGTTATAACAAACGAAAAAAACCATTTAGAATTCTACATAGAAGGAGAAAGACACACACTACCAAACCTGCTGAAAGAAAAAATCTCGGCAGACACAGCAGTTGAATTCTGCGCATACAGACTAGACCACCCGCTTGACACAAAAGCAAGATTTGTAATCAAAACAACAGCAAAAAACCCGAAAAAAGTTCTTGAAGAAGCAATCAAAACACTCAAAGAAGAACTCGGCGAACTGAAAAAAGAAGTTGAAAAGCTAAAGTAAAAACGAAAAAAACACTTAGTTCTTTTCGGGCTTTTTAACAAAACACTTTTTTAAAAATCAGAGACAAACTCTCAAAAAAAGAGGAGTAAAATAACTACTTCTTTTTCTTCTTAAACTTTCTAACAGGCTCCCTGTCGCCCCTTGACTTCTTGACAGACTTATTCACATAATCCTTCAAAAGAGTCTTGTAATACTCAGCCTTCGAATCCTTTGCGCTCCCGCTCCTCATACCCTCAGTTACATGAGTAAAAGACTCGGCAAGCTTTGAAAACTCGCTTGGGAAAAACACTTTGCTCCCCTTGCTGTTAGCCATATTCTCAATAGCCTTAATGTAATAATACGAAAGCGCCTTGTCATCCAAATTAGCTGCCGCTTCCTTAACCGCATCAATCTCCGCCTTCTGAGCAAGCGCCTTCTCCATCCTCGCAAGCTTCTGCTGAACAGCGGCCTTCTGCTCATGCATCGCGTCAAGCACAGTCTGCGGAATCTCAACGCTCTGAATCTCAATAGACTCAATAGTAACTCCCCAGTTCTTGGAAATCTGCTCCAAATTCTCCCTAATCTTCGCATTAATAACTTCAATATTAGAAACAACCTCGCTAAGCTCCATGGAACCCAAAACATCACGAAGCGAAGCGGTAATGAACTGCTGAGCAGCGCTCACATAATCCTCAACCTCGATTACAGAATTCACAACACTCTGATTATCCTTCTTGACTTTAAGATACAAAACCGCATCAACAGTAACCTCAACGCTGTCCTTAGTAATGACCTTCTGCTTAGGGACATCAATAGTCTTAACACGCAAATCAACAGGGTCAAAACGCTCAATAATAGGCCAAATCCATGTCCATCCAGGACCACCAACCCTGTGAACCTTACCAAAACGATAAATCACAGCGCGCTGATAATCAAGAAGCTGAAGGATAAAATCATACTTATAAACAACAATGGCGAAAAACACCAAAATTGCAATCCAGACAATGTTATTAATCACAAAATCCTGCACAATGAACAAGAAATAAATCGCGGCAATAATCGCAAGAACAAGAACCCCAAAAACTACAAACCTAAAGTTCTGAGCAGCCATCAAAAAAACCTACTATAACCCGAAAAAAATCACATCTGCTAAATACTTTAACTCACTTTTATATATAAGGTTTCGCCCTTATATATTATTATAGATAGCCCAAAAAAGCGTTGATTTTGATGAAAAAGAAAGTATTCGTAGTATGCGTAGACCGCGACAACGACCTTGGAAGAAAGGCAAACGTTAGAGGACCAGTAATAGGAAAAGAAAGAAACCTCGAAGCCGCGCAAAAACTAATCCTCGCAGACCCAAGCGAAAGCGACGCAAACACAATGTTTGCCGCGCTCTCAAAACTCGAAGAAGCAAAAAAACACTACAAAAACGTGGAAATAGTCACAATTACAGGCGAGGGAAAAATAGGACTCGCGGCGGACAAAGAAATAAACAGACAGCTTGACATACTCGAAAAAGAATACCTAATAGACGGGTGGATAATGATAACAGACGGGGCGGAAGACTCGCAAGTAACCCCAATACTCCAGTCAAGAGCAAAAATAATCTCAACAGAACAAGTAATAATCAAACAAGCGCAAGCAGTTGAATCAACATTCTACACAATAAAAGAAGCGCTAAAAGACCCAGGAATAGCAAGACTCGCCCTTGGAGTACCAGGAATACTCCTACTAACATTCTTCTTCCTCGGCTCGCAGTCAATACAAGTAATAGCCCTCATAGCAGGAGCATACCTGCTATTGAAAGGATTCGGAATAGAAGACAGAATATTCGCATTCATAAGAATGGTTACAAGCAGCCTAACAGAACAAAGATACATGAGCTTTGTGATGTACATAGCAGCAGTACTGCTCCCGCTTGTCGGAATATGGATAGCTTACATACAATTAATGTCATCAGAGTTCATAGACGTAAGCATTGACGTTGCAAGCGCGCTAAGAACACTATACCCATTCATGGTATTCAGCGCAGTAGTCCTCATCACAGGAAGAGCGACAGACTCAGTATACGCGAAAAGAGCATACAAACTCGGAGACCACATAGTGCAAATCCTCGCAATAATATGCGCATGGGCGATAATAGACGCTGGAACTTTAGTATTCCTAAGACAAGCAGAACTCTCATGGCTCCCAGCAAACATAATGGTGAGCTTTGTAATACTAATAATTGCTATGAGAATAGGAAAAACATTCGACATCAGGGAAAGAGTGACAAAACTATTCGTCGGACTCAACGCAATAGACGAACAAGGCAACTACCTTGGAAAAGTAATAGAAGCGAACAAAACAAAACAAGTAATAATCATACAAGAGCCGAAAACAATGAAAAAATTGGAAAAGAAAAGAGACGAATTCACAATCAGCAACGGAAGAATACTAGTAATGTCATAAAAAAATCAACTGCCAAAGCAAAAAAGTTCTATTTATGCAGCAAAACACAGCGCCAATAAGCGAAATAGTCTTCATCACCCACCCTGCATGGCCCGCGACAGTAAAATCAATAGCGCACACGGACAAATTCTACAGAAGAACACCCGCACAGATAAAAGACCACTTTGAAAACGAAATCGCCCCAAGAATAAGAAAATTCGGAAAAGGAACGCTAATAGTTCTTGTGAAAAACCCTCCCGACGCGGGAGAAGCTCAAAACATTATCACAAGAAAAGCAATGAACCAAGAAGCAAAAAAAGGCGCGCCAGTAAAAATGACTGCAGGAGTCAAAAGAATGGTCTCAACAGTGCGGCGGATGCACAAAGAAAGCGCATCAAGAGAGCGAAAAGCACAAGGCGTGGAAAAATACATTGAAGCGAGGATAAAAGAAATACACACAGGGAGATTTTTTGCAACGAGCGGAAAAAATCTCGGATACACCAAAGAATCAATCGCTATGGAAGTCCAAAAATGGATTTACCGCAACAAAATACAAATCGCGCCAAGCGTGGCAGTCAGGGGAATGGGCGCATGGAGAGAACAATGCGCTACAAGATACCCGCAAACAATGACAAACCTCCTAAAAAGCGGCTCAAAAAGAAACGCTAAGTTTGAACTTATAAAAGAAGCCACAATCCCAGCAACACAAAGAAAAGGAAATTTTAGAACCAAAACGCACCTGCACACGCAGGGGAGATAAGGAGAAATCAAGCATTAGAAAAAGCTAAAAAAAAGCAGACACTAAATCAAGCTTTGTCTAAAAGAACAGGCTTGGCGAGGGACTTCTTTACGTCAATAACCAAATCGTCTTTCGTGTAAACCGCTTTTAACAAACCCTTAAGAAAAGCCTTCTTCTCCTTTGACTCGTCAAGCGCGGCTTCAAGAACCTGAACAAGATTTGAAACAGGAATTATTTTTACCTTATCAAGCTCTTCTTTCTGGACAACAATATCATTCAAGTTGCTCTTAGGAACAATAATCTCCTTAAAACCAGCCTTAATCGCAGCAGCGACTTTAGAAGAAACTCCCCCCACGGGAAGAACTTCCCCGCGAACACTAAGCGAGCCGGTCATTGCAACGCTCTGCTTAACCGCAAGATTCTGAGTAGCGCTAATAACAGCAGTAGCTATTGAAACACTCGCGCTGTCCCCCTCAACACCCTCATAAGTCTGGAGGAACTGAATATGAATATCTTTTAGGAACTCTTCGCCGGACATTTTCTTAAAAATAACACTCACATTCTGAACAGCTTCCTTTGCAATCTCGCCAAGCTTTCCAGTCGCAATAACCTTGCTCTCATTCTTTGAACTCGGCGGAGTAACAGCCGCTTCAATAGGAATAATACTCCCCGCGCTGCCGTCACCAAACACAGCAAGACCATTCACCCTTCCGACAATCTTTCCATTAGTCAAATAAACTTCATAATCCTTCTTAGTTTCAATCATTTTGTCAACAATCTGGTTCTCAAGAGTCCTTGCTGAAAGCTTAGCCTCAAACACATCCTGCCTCAAAACCAAGTCATGCCCCTTCTCCTTCGCAATATCGCCAGCAGCCCTTACAAGACCGCCAAGGTCACGAAGCTTAAGAGTAAGCTTGCCCTTATGCTCGGAGCGCCTTCGCGCCTCAAAAATAATCTCCTCAACAGCGTCCCTCGCAAAGTGAGGAATCTTGCCGTCCTTAACAACTTCCTGAGCGACAAACTGGGCAAGACGAGCCCTGTTCTCCTCATTATCATCCATGTCAACATTCATGTAAACTTCATAACCATAACCCCTGATTCTAGACCTCAACGCAGGGTGAACCCTCTTCAAATCCTCATAATTGCCCGCGGCAACCAAAACAAAATCGCACGGAACAGGCTCGGTTCGAGTCATTGCCCCGCTCGAATTCTCACTCTGCCCTGTGATAGAATATTTTTTTTCCTGCATTGCAGTAAGAAGCTCCTGCTGAGACTTGTGACTCAAAGTCGCAATCTCGTCAATAAATAAAACACCGCCGCTCGCCCTGTGAATCATTCCAGGCTCAACCCTCAAATGAGGAGGAGTTCCAAGACCGCCGGACTGAAGAGGATCATGCCTCACATCGCCAAGAAGCGCGCCGGCTCTTGCGCCAGTAGCTTCAAAAAAAGGAGCAATCTTCTTTCCCAAATTATTCACAAGAAGCTTTGGAATAAGAACAGTTTCCTTTGAGCGCATCTGACCGCTAACCGCAATTCCAACCAAGAACAAAGTCCCCATCAAGAGAAGCGCCGCAAAAATAATATCGCTAATCCACTTCAACTGCCAAATCACGCTTGAAAAAAGCATCCAACCGAGAGGAAGCAAAAGCGAAACAAACCTCCCCGAATCCTCAACCTGGCGGGCATCCATGTGCGCCGCGTCAAGAACCTTCTTGCCCTCGCCCGCCTTAATCACCCTAACCTTTGGATTATTCGGGTCATCAGCGTTAGGATAAATCAAAACATCCTGAAGAACACCCACGGGGAGAATCTCGCTCATTGCCTGGGCAATCAAAGACTTTCCAGTTCCCGGAAGTCCTATTAGAAGAACATTCCTCTTCTGAGCAGCGGCTTTTCTAATAATCTCAATACTCTTCTCCTGACCAATAACCTGCCCAATCAAACCCTGAGGCACGCTAATCTGAGAAGTGTTGTTAAAATTCGCAAAATCAAATTTTTTCGGGTCAAAAAAACCCAAAAGAGAATTAGCCTTAGCTAACAAAGTCGCTTTTGACACTTTTGCGCCGGATTTCTTTACCGCGGAAACTCTTTTTAGTTTTTTAGCCATAACAATAACTTCCAATGAAGGATTAAAAAAGGTAATTAATGGGACAAAAGCAATGAAAAAATCACTACCCCAAAAATCACCTTGCAGTATTGAATACTAACTCATGATACCAATAATCCGCCCTAAGCTCCCTTGCAGTAGTCCCGCTGTTTTTCACAATCTGAATCCTTGGCGAAGTGGCTCTTGAAGCAGCGGTAGGAATATTTGTAGTATTAACGCACACAATCGAGCCGTCAACGTAAAAATCCGCCTGCGTTCCTGACGAATTAACAACAATCTTGTATGTATGCCAAGAAGTATTAACCGTAAAAGTACTCACAACAACAGTCCTAGTGCTGTTGCTCGAAGTGACGCACCGCAAAATATCAGACCCATAAGTGTTCCTGTCATATTGAAAATACACCCCGTCAACCGCGTCCCTCGCAGCAGCGTCATGCAAACCAAACTGAGCGCTATAATCATTCCCAAGCGCCGCAAGAGTTGGAAACTGCGCCCTTGTCTCTATAACAAACTGCCCCGTGCCGAGAAGAAGACTACCCGTCCCCCTAATAAGAGCAGCTCTCCCAGTAGCAGTAGTTCCAGTAGAAAATCTAATTACTCCATAATAATCAGAACTGGTCACAGGGTCAAGCAAAGACTCTGCCGCCCCAGTCCCTGAATTAACTGCAGTCCAGTCATTCCCAGTAGTCGCTCCGTCAAACTCGTCAAAAAAATTAACTTCTCTTCTATACTCTTTTGAAATATAAGTAGAATTCAAATTAGAATCAAAATCACTCCAAGAAGTCTGCCAATTAGTATCAGAACCAGAACCGCCCCCGCTCAAAACTTCTTCCCACGACAAAGCAGAACCATTAGTGGACAAATACTTCCCACTATTTCCGGAAATACTCGGAAGAGAAAGAGCCCCGTTTTGAGTCTGAAGATAAGTGGATTTAAGATTAGAATCAAGCTCGCTCCAAGAAGTCTGCCAATTAGTATCCACCCCAGAACCGCCGCCCTCCGAACACACACGAACATCATTATTAATCGCGCACACAAGAGAATCTCCTGCAAAGTTTAAACGCGTCAATGAGGAAGGCTCCCTGATAATCACTTCCCCCTGGTCAAGACTCCTCTCAAGTCCGTACTTTGAAGCATACTTAATCGAGAACTGCCCAAGCGAACAAGCCCCAGTAGGACAATTAACCGCACGCGGAACGTAAAAAGACTTGCTCGTATTAGCCACAACAGAAGGCGAACCGGATTCAATAGGATAATCAGCATTCCCAATGCTAAAACCAACAATCGTAACATCATCCCTCGTCCTGTTAAAAACAGAAAAACCAACATCGCCGTCAGTATCAACAAAAACATCCTCAAGAACCACAGCCTCCCCAATAGGACGCTGGGTTTTTTCTGACGAAGAAAGAATACCAAAACCAGTAGGGTCCAAAATAAGCATTATTACGCCGAGAACCACAATTACTACAACAATAAAAAAACCGTAATTTAAGAAAAACTCAAGCGCGGACTGCGCCTTTTTATCTAAAAAGTGCTTCGAGGAAGCCAAAAAATAACCCCTAAATACCCAATAATTAACCCAATTTCTGATTAAAAACCTGCCCACAAAATACAATTTATATACTTGACAGAGGAAAATTGGTACATATGGAGCCGATAAAAGTAACATTCCTTGGAACAAGCGGAAGCGTGCCTCAAAAAGACAAAAACTTCGCAAGCGCGCTCCTCGCATACAGGGGAGACAACATTCTATTCGACTGCCCTGAAGGAACGCAAAGACAACTCATGAACTCAGAACACTCCCTGATGGGAATAGAAAACGTATTCATATCCCACATGCACGCAGACCACTTCCTTGGATTATTCGGATGGATATCAACAATGACGCTCAACCAGAGAAAAAACAAGCTAACAATCTGGAGCCCAAAAGGCGGAAGCGAAAAAATAAAAAAAATACTCAAAGAAGTAGTTTACCCAAGCTTTGAAATAGAATACAAAGAAACCAAAAAAGGAACCCTCATCCAAAACGAGTTCTTTACAATAACAGCGTTCCCGCTAAAACACGAAATACTATGCTTTGGATTCGTGTTCAAAGAAGCGGACAAAGAAGGGGAATTTAACAGAAAAAAAGCGGAAGCGCTCAAAATACCTGTGGGACCCCTCTACGCAAAACTTGCGAAAGGAGAAAGCGTCAAAGTCAATGGAAAAACATACAAGCCAAAAGACGTTATGGATTACACTAAAAAAAGAGAAGGAAGAAAAATTGTTTTTGTATCCGACACGAGGCCGATTCCCGAGACAATAAAAGAAGCTAAAGACGCGGAACTACTAATCCACGAAGCCACCTTCCTTGACTCGCAAAAAGACAAAGCAATAGAAGCAATGCACACAACCGCGACAGAAGCCTGCGAAATAGCGAAAAAAGCAAAATGCAAAAAACTTGCGCTCTTTCACTTCAGCGCAAGAAACAATGATGAAAACGAAATACTTGAAGAAGCTAAAAAAACATTCACAAACACTATAGTTCCAAAACAATTCGAAACAATAATTGTCTAAAAAAAAACCGCCCGCTGTAAAATCAATCAGCTTTTTTTGAGTCATCAACCTTTGACTCAAGCACGAACTTTTCCCTTCCCTCAGTCGCGCTAACCACAACATCGGTAAGCTCCTTCTCCTTTGAAATCAAAGCAGATTCTTTTTTCATTAAAAGCTTTTCAAACACACTTTGAGTAATCTCCCTTCTAAGAAACTTCGCCTCAAGAAGACCTATTTCGGAGCGCAAAAGCTCAGTTTCCCTCAAAATCATGGCAATCTTAGCCCTCCTAAACTTTGTAGGATTGGAAAGCACAGCGGAGATTTTGTCAACCTTGTGCCCCACCTCGATAGAAGGCGCTTTTTTTAGGCGAAACATTGAAAGCTCGGCATCCAAAAGCTCCTCCTCAATCTCATCAACAATCGAAGAAAAAACGCTCTTCTTTATCTTGCCGCGCATGAACTTACGCTCGGCGATTGAAAGCCGCTCCCTTGCGGAAGCAACCCTCCCCCTAAGCTCCTCAGGAGTCGGGGAAGAAGAGCGAATCACAAGATACACTAAAATACTGCAAATAACAAGCGCAAG